>JAYVWH010000925.1:0-4142 GCA_043786265.1 Kofleriaceae bacterium
AAGGAGCAAGTGCCGCTCGAGCTCGGCTTTGTCGCTGGCGTGTTCCAGCAGACCGCTGACGCGGTCAACTACGCCCACGATCTCAAGGACCGCGACGGCGACTACCTCGGCATCATTCACCGCGACGTGACCCCCTCGAACGTGTTCGTTACCGAGACCGGCGTCGCGAAGGTTCTCGATTTCGGCATCGCAAAGGCGCGCGGTGCTTCGACGCAGACGCAAGAAGGCACCGTCAAAGGCAAGTACGCCTATATGGCGCCCGAACAGCTGCGTGGTGCTGCGATCGATCGCCGTGTCGACATCTTCGCGATGGGCGTCGTGCTCTACGAGATGCTGGCGCTGCGCCGCCTGTTCCAGCGCAAGACCGACTACCTCACGTTCCGCGCCGTGATGGAGCAGCCGATTCCGGACATTCGGCGCTATCGGTCCGACGTTCCGGACGGCGTAGCAATGGCGATCCAGAAGGCGCTGGAGCGCGATCCAAACAATCGGTTCGACACCGCACGTCAGTTTGGTACCGCGGTGCTCGACGGCATGAGCAGCTTTCGCCCGTGGCAGCAGGGCGAGATCAGCGACTTCGTCCAGCACAATTTCGCGTCGGAGATCACCAAGCGCAGCCAGCAGGTGCGCAGCGTCATTCAGCGGACTGGTCCGGGTGTGCAGCGCACGACGATGCCGCTGTTCGTGCATCCCGACGAGGGTCAGCACGAGGATGACGATGACGACGAGTTTCCGTCGGTCGAGACCGAGGTCGAGGGCGCGCCGCCGTGGATGCCACGACCGCAGCCGGCCCCCGCGCTCGCGAGCCCTAGCTCGGACTTCGCGGCGAGCACCGGCAGCGGTACGCCGCCGCCGTTTGGTGCAGAGCCGACGGGCAGCGGTATCGGCAGCCTGCAACCGATTCGCGCGGGCTCGCCGGCTCCAAATGGCACCCAGTCGAGCATCGTCGTCATGCAGCAGCGCCGCAGCATCGTGTGGCCGCTGCTGGCGATCGCGATGGTGGCGATCGCCGCGGGTGCACTGTTCCTGGTGTGGAAGCAGATGCAGGACCAGCACCCCGCGGAGATCAAGATCACGCAAGAGAGCGCCGTCAGTGGCCGGGGGGCGTCGCCGCTGGAGCCGAACGGCGACACGCACGTGATGGGCCAGACTGGCTCCGACAACACGCAGCACCCCGACGACTCGGTCACGCCCGACGCCGCCGTCAAGCCCGACGGCAGCGGGCAGGTCAAACAGCCCGAAATCATCCCGGCGATCAAGAAGCGCCCGAAGGACTACAACGCGGCGATGGCGGAGAAGAAGTCGGATCTCGTGCGCTGCCTCAATGACCACAGCGGTGTCGCCTTGCCGCCGGAGATCACCGCCGATATCTCGATCGCCGCTAGCGGCAAGACCAAGTCAGTATCGATGTCACCCGCGTGGATCGATCAGACACCACTGGGTGCCTGCATGCGCAACGTCATCTTGAGCGTCAACTTTCCGCCGGCGCCGAGCGACCAGAACATCAAGTTCCCGTTCCATCCGAAGGCCTAAGTTAAGTTAGGAAATCCGGCCAGTCCGCTACCGGCGCGGCCAGCTCCCGATGCCCGGAACAGGACGACGGTCGGTCACGGGACGTGGATTCTAGCGACGCTTCCGTCGGGAACCCAGCCGGCCGTGCCATTCGCGAGTCGTACTTTTGCCCAGCTATCGCGGCGTTCGAGCAGCGTGACCTCCGTGCCGCGCGGTAGCGGTTGGCTGAGAGCCGCTGGTGCGCCGGCGCTGTCTGCAGCGCGCAAGACGACGGAGTCCATCACGATCGCGTCGTCGAGGCGACGGTCCTCGATGACCACGCTGACGACCATTGCGAGCCAGACGGCAAATGGCAACACGGCGAGACCGCTGAGCGCGCGGCGACGTCGGCCGGTCCACGGAACCAAGAGCAGGATCGCCACCGCGAACGCGAACGCACCGACGAGCAGGCGCCGTGAGCGCGGCCACTGGTGGAAGAAGAACAGCGTGTCCGCAGCGCCACCGCCGGCCGGCCGCATGGAATCGCTTTGCCGGCTGCGCAGCCATGCCAGGTTGCGCTGCGCGCGTGCATTGCCGGGATCGAGCCCGAGTGCGCGACGGAAAGCGAGCGTCGCTGTACCGACGTCGCCGGCGCCAAGCGCAGCATTGCCCCAGTCCGCGAGCAGCTCGGGACGATCGGGCGTCGCGTGTGCGGCCTCGCCGAGTGCGGACGCCGCACGCGCGAACGCAGTCTTGCGCGCCGTCGCGTCGGTTGTCGCCATCGCTTCCTGGTACGCCTTGCGGCCATTGTCGAGAGCGGGATCGCCGGCTGCGTTTGCGGCGCGGGGCGCGATCATCAGAACGAGCAGCGTCGCGACCGCTCCAGCGCCACGGGCTGGCTTGCGCGCGGCCTCGCCGGTCCAGCGCCGCATCAGATCCTCGGCGCGGGCGCGCAGATCGGCGGACAGTGGCGAGGCAGCTGCGGTGGGAGAAAAGCTCTCGGTCTCGACCCGAGCGAACAGACCGCCATCGTCGTTGGGATCGCGATCGAGCGCGCGCCCGAACGCTCGCAGCGCCGAGACGAGGGTACCGGCAGTGTCGCGTGCCGGCTCCTTCGCGGCACGTGCGAGCTCCGCCTCGGCCTTGCGCCGTGCCGTGCGCACTTCCGCGGCTTCTTCGCGCCGGGTCTGCGTGCGGACCTGCCACGTTCGTACGGCGAGGATCGCGAGCGGAATCAGGTAGAGCGCAGCGACGAGTAGCCACAGGACGAAACCCGCGAGCGGACGATCGGTCACGCTGCCAGGTGACGACAGCGCGAGCTCCGCACCGACGAGTGCGATGTTAGTATCGGGCGCCGGCTGGGCGCCGTTGCCTGGTTTCTTGGTCGGGGCGATCGCGATGACGTCGCCAGCGCCGACGACGCTGCCACCCTTGACCGAGACCGCGATCGGATCGCTATGGATCGTCTGATACGCGCCCTTGACCGGGTCGAAGTACGAGAACGCGATCGCAGGAATCTCGGTGGCAGGCCCGATGACCTGCGCGATCACCTTGAACGTCTTGGTCTTGCCCTCGTCAGCGAGCTCGCCGGTCGGAACATCTGACCCGACGGTGAACTTGTCCTTCGGTAGTCCGCCGGGACCGTCGAGCTTTGGCAGCGACAGGGTGTCGAGGCGCTCGTTGCTCTTGACGGTGACGGCGAGCTCGACCGGCTCGCCGAGCTGGACCACGGAGCGGCTGGTGCCGACGGAGAGCGAGAACTGCGTGCCGACCGCACCGGCGAACCCAGGCGGCTTGTCGGTCTGGGGCAAGGGCTTGACCACGATCGTGCGCGCGACATCGCTCGACTTGAACATCTTCATCGGCGCGCGGCCCAAGAAGTCAGCGCGACCGACGGGAAGCTCGCCGACGACGCTTCCGGCGGGCAGGGTGATCGTGCCCGGATTCTTCGGTGCGGCGAGGAGCCGCATCGTCACGCGATTCTGCTGACGTCCTCCGACATCGACCTGGTCGATCTCGTAGGGCACGGGCAGCTCCTTGCCGCCGATCGTCATCGGTAGCGTGCGGCGCGGATCTGTCGCCGGTGGCGCGGTGACGATGAAGTCCTCACTGCTCGCGAGCGGCACGGAGAACCGCGGATTCTCGGGCTCGCGCGCGAACGTCCACACGAGCTTGACCTCGAAGTTCTCGCCTACAAACACCGGGCGGTCGGGCAGGCCGAGCTCGAACTTCATGTCGGTCGTGGTCTCGACCTCGTTGACCTCGACCTCGCCACCCGCGGCCGTCGCTCGCCGTGAACCTTGGACGACGGTGACCGGGTTGATGTGGATGCGCCCTGGCTTCGCAGCGTCGACGCTCCAGCGCAAGTACCAGCGCACCTGCACGCTGCGTGTGGTCTGGCCGTTGATCATCGAGATCGACTGGCGCACCTGCGGCGTGACACCGATCGAGGTGACCTTTGCGCCGGTGATCTCCAGCTTCGGGACGACGGGCTGCGGCGACTCCTCGAATCCGTCGACGATGAGGTCGAGATCGAACGCGACGCCAGCGTGCGGCTGAGAGCGGATCTGTCCCCACTGCGCGGTCGCGCCTTGGGCATGCGCGCTCCCCGCAGCAGCCAGCACGATCAGCGCGACGACGAGGCTTCGCAT
>JAYVWH010000926.1:0-1568 GCA_043786265.1 Kofleriaceae bacterium
CGCCGCGACGAGCTCTGCCTGTGCCACATCGATCTTGCGCGGCCCGGTGCTGACGCCACCCGTTCCTGCGGTGACGCTCGCCGGCGCGGCTGCGGTGCTGGCGGGAGGTGGGCCCGGCGGTTGCGGCGCTCGAGCGCCTTCCCGTTGGAACGCGAATGAACGTGCTGTTCTTCAACAGCGAGCTCGATGCGGCCGCGCCTTCGATGATCCAGCTCGACGAGCAGGGACGCGCGAACCTCATCACATTCGTGCGCGAGACCGAGCCCGATGGCAGCACCGCACTCGCGCCGGCGATGCGCACCGCGTTCATGATGAATGCAAAGCGCATCGTGTTGCTGTCCGATGGTCTAGGCAACGTCGGTGGCAATGCTGACGCCGTGCTCCGCGATGCGCGTGAAGCGATCCGTGGTGGGATTCGCGTCGATACGATCGGAATCGGGGCAGGGCAGGACTCGGCGCTGCTGTCGTCGCTCGCAAGCGAGAGCGGCGGGCTCTACCAGGCGCTGTAGTTGTTGCCGCGCGATCGATGCTTGCGGCGGGGCGTGGCCATGACCACTCATGGTAACTATTTGAAAATGCAGCGTTCTCTACACCAGAGGTAACGCGGCGGTAGCGACCAGATCACGGCAAGATCACGCGACCCGGTGCCATCTTGAAGGGGTGAAGCACCTCGCCATTGCCATCGTCCTCATCACCGGCTGTGCAACGCAGTCGGGTCCCATCGAGATCGTTGCGCTAGCTCCAACACAGCCGCCCGGGCCCTGGCTCGTCATGCGTAGTGCGCTGGCGCAGTGCGGCCTGGATCTCGGGATCAACGAGACCATTCGCGCGCGGATCACGTTCGACGAGAAGGGATGGCCGCTCACCGTGTCGTCAACCTATGGTGATGACTTCGCGAGGTGTGTTGGCAACTCGATCGAGCGCACGCGGTTTCGCGAGCAGCGCTCGCGCACGATGGTGATACGGCTGTCCCCCGCGTTGGACACGCAGACCAGTACAGTGCCGCCCCCGAGCAACTGCGCGCAGTGCGAACGGTAGCGATCCGTTCGCGGTGGTCACAATCGCTCGCAGGAAGGCAGCAGCAAGAACGCCGGCGGTGGTCTGATGCCCGCGCCCGGCCAGCGAAGATCCATACGGCGATCCTGCCGACGAGAAGGGCGGCGGTCGCTCAATGAAGCCCGCCAGCGCGGATCCCTACGGCGACCCCGCCGACGAGCCGCGCCGCCGCTGACGCACGGCGCGTCCAGCTTCGATCCGCCGGCAACTCGAGTAGCCGCGGCCACGTAACTCCCGGACACAACGGGGTCCGTGGCCGGTACGGATCTTGAGATGTGTCGCGCGCATGCGTACGCGCGTCAAAGCCACCGCCCTCCTCGGCACGGTTCTCCTTGCTTCTGCCTGTAACCTCACCGACGAGGCGACGGGGACCGACGACTACACCGTCGTCGAAGACGGCAAGGAAGACAGCTACCGCAGTTCCACCGCGCTCGAGTTTCTGGCCAAGGCCGACACGACGATCACGCTCCCCGAGTCCGCACGCACACTCTCCGACGCAGCGCGCCTCGATG
>JAYVWH010000927.1:0-7597 GCA_043786265.1 Kofleriaceae bacterium
TCGTTCTGTTTGAGCCCGAGCGAGGTCACGAGCCTCTTGCGCGTGTGCTTGCCCAGGTCGGTGCGCGCATCGGCGAGCCAGCGCGCGCAGGTAGCGCGATGGACGCGGTAGAGCCGTGCGAGATCATCGATCGTGAGCTCGTCGAGGATGTGCTGGCGCAGCAGATTGCGCTGGCGCACTTCGAGCGCGGAGAACGCGTCGCGGATCGCCTTTTTTAGCTCGGCCGTGTACTGCGTGCGCAGGTGCTTGCGCTCCGGGCCCGGCGTCGCGCTCGGCCAGTGATCGAGCAAGACCTCGTCGAGGGTCTCCTCGCGATCGACCTTGCGGATCAGCTTGAGCGCCTTGCGCGTCGCGCTGACGCGTAGCCACGCTGCGAGCTCGCCACGGCCAGCGTAATCGCCGATCCGCTTCCTCTCGTCGACCAGCAGCTCGAATCGCAGGGCTTGCTTGACCTCATCGGCGGTCCCTCCTGCGAGGCGCAGGCGGCGCAGCGCGATGTCCATCTGCGGCACGAGCTCGGCCTCGAACACTCTCAGCGCGGGTTCGCTGCCCTCGGCGAGTGCGAACGCGAGATAGAGGTCCTTGTCGTGGAGGTCATCGAGCTTGGATTCGGGGTCATCGCGCAGGCGCGCAGAAAGGCGGCGACCGATCAGCTGCTCGTCGAGGATGACCTGCGGCCATGCGGCGCGACCAGCGGCGGCGATACGCGCAGCCGCGGCCGTGAGGCGGTCCAGCGTGACCCCCTCGGGAAGGCTCGTAGGCAGCTCGAGTTGGGTCTCCGCCGACACGGGGCGAATCGTAGTCGGGACCCGGCCCGCCGGCTATGGCGATCTTTCGGGCATGCCATGAACGAATGGTAAATTGGCGCACATGCTTTACCGCCTGCTCGCCCTCGACCTCGACGGGACGCTGCTGCGTTCGGACGGTCGCGTGGACGATCGCGATGTCGCAGCGATCGGTGAGCTGCGTGCGGCCGGAGTGACCGTGACCATCGTAACTGGCCGGTTACATTCGGGTGCACTCGAGGCAGCGGAGGCGACGGGGATCTCGGGGCTGATCGCGTGCGTCGAGGGCAGCCACCTGGTCGAGCTCGCCTCGTCGCGGACCCACGCCCACCATGGGATGGACGTCGCGACGACGCGCGTGCTGCGCGAGGCGTTCGCGGCGAACAAGCTCGCGACGTTCATCTTCGAGCAGGACGGTATCCACCACGACGAGCGTGGCGAACCTTACGCGCGCTATGTCCGCACGTGGTCACCGCGGATGCGCCTCGTCGAGGAAGCGCTCGACGAGCGGGTCTGGCAGAACGGACCTCTCGCTGCGGTCGCGATCGGTGACGAGCGCGAAGTGGCCGCGGCACACGCGATCATTCGCGCGCACTCGGCGCAGATCTTCTCGGTCAGTTTCGCGGTCAGCCAGTGTCCGGGCAAGCACGCCGTACTCGTGCGCGCCGCGGGTCCGACGAAGGGCACCGCGCTCGCCGAGCTGTGCCTGCGGGCCGGGTGCTCGCTTGCGGAAGCCGTCGCCGTCGGCGACTGGGTCAACGACGTACCGATGTTCGAGGTCGCGGGCCGCTCGGTCGCGATGGGCGGAACGCCGGCGCACGTGCGCATCAAGGCGACCGATACGCTCGACAGGCCGACCGGTGGGGGTGGCGGTATCGCCGAGGCGATCCGCCGGGCGTGGGGCTGACGACCGCGTGGCACGTGACAAGCGCAAACAGCCCAAACGCAGCACCCGCGCGCGGCGGCCGAGCGGTGACAACGCATTCACGTTCGCGCGCCAGCTGACGCTGACCCCGATCGTCGACGGATCGACGCAGGACGGAAAATTTATCGCAAGGGGCGGCTCTGCCGACCCGCGCAGCGGCGCCGGAGGCGGCGCGGAGTCGATCGAACCGGCGTGGGACGGGCACCGCATGCTCGCGACCCGGGTTGCTGCCGATGTCCGGCTCGCCGCGCTCGACTTTCGCGACTGGACGCAGACGTTCCCGAACATCGCTCGCTCGATCGGCAAGCTCGCTGCATCGCGGCTCGCGCTCGACGGAGTCGTGTGCATGTTCGACGATCGGGGAGCGCCATCGTTCGATCGGCTTCGCGCTGCCGTGGGTAAAGGCGCCGCCGTCACCGACGCGGTGCTGATCCTCTGGGACCTGCTGTGGGAAGGCGACGAGGATCTGCGCGCGCGCGCGCTGTCCGAGCGCCGCAAACGCCTCGCATCGCTCCTGCACGGCGCGCCGAAAAATTTGATAGGGTCGCAAGCGCTCGACGGAACACTCCAGCGCGTGCTCGAAGCCGCGGCGCCGCTCGGCCTGCGTGGCGTCGTCGCCCGCGCGCTCGATGGTGATTACACCGGACGGTGGTGTGCTTATCCGGCGATCGGACAATCAGTCGACTGGCGTCGCTCGCTGTCCCCGCCACCGCCGTTGTCAAACGCGGATAAGGTGCTCTACGCGCGCGATGGCATCTGCAAGCGCGACATCGTCGCGTACTACCGCGACATCGCACCGGTGCTGCTGCCGCACCTTCTCGATCGCCCCGTCGTCACGCACCGATTTCCCGACGGCATCGACGCGTTCGACTGGTACCAGCACCGCGTGCCGCCGCGGGCGCCCGACTATCTACGCGCGGCGTGGGTCGAGGGTGTGCGACGCATCGTGATCGAGAACACGGACGCGCTTCTGTGGATGGCGAACCAGGCCGGGCTCATCTACTACGGATTCGCGAGCCGGCTGGCCACCCTGACCGAGCCTGACTTCGCGATCATCGATCTCGATCCGAGCGAGTCGACGACGTGGGCGGACCTCGTCGAGATCGCCGTGGCCGTGCGGCGTATCCTCGAGCTGCTCGAGCTCCCGAGCGTGCTCAAGACGAGCGGCCAGCGCGGCCTGCACGTCCTCGTTCCGCTCGCCCCGGGCCACACATTCGCGCAGGCGGAAGCGCTCGGCAAGGCGGTCGCGATGCTGCTGCTGCGGGTGCTTCCCACCAAGACGACGATCGAGATGGAGAAGGACAAGCGGCTAGGCCGGCTGCTCGTCGATCACAAGCAGTTCCTCGCGAAGACGCTCGTGATGCCGTACTCGCTGCGCGCCACCGACGGTGCGACCGTCTCGACGCCGCTGCGCTGGGACGAGCTGACCGTGACGACCGATCTACGCCGCGATCACACGCTACGCACGCTGCGTGCCCGGCTCGATGCGCATGGCGACCTCGCCGCACCGCTGCTCGCCCCCGGAGCGCGCCTCGACACCGCGCTCGCTCAGCTGCGCGCGCAAGGGTTGTCCTAAAGGACGCGTCGCCTCTAATGAGCACCATGCGGTTCGGGCGCGAACACCGATCTGTGGATCCGCAGCTGGCAGCGCGAACCCTGGTGACACGCGGACGTAACTACTCCGCGCAGCCGGCCATGCCGGGGCAGCCGAAGTGACTACCAGGATCCGGACAGGGCCAGCGCCGCGCCGTCGCGCAGCGGCGCAACGGCGATCTGCGGGCCGCGTTTGGCGCGGTGAAGCTGCGGCATGCCGATGCCAAACGCGGTGCCCACCGCCGATCCGACGAGCACGTCGGTCACGTAGTGGTCTTCGCCAGCCAGCCGCATGTAACCGATCAAGGTTCCCAGCACGATCGTGCCGCCCCAGAGCCACGGCGCGATCCGGTAGCGACGCATACTTGCCACCATGGCGGCGGAGAGCCCGAGCGAGAAGGCTTCGGAGTCGTGGCCCGAGAAGAACGACTGGTACGCTTGCCGATCACCGGGCGGCACCGGCTCGCCGGGAGGCAAGTTGCGAATACGCGGCCGGGTGCGGCCGAAGCCGAGGGCGACGGCGCGGTTGACGAGGCCGGTCGCGACGGTGGTCTCGGCGACCACGAGCATGTCGTCGAGCCAGTTCTCTGGTTGATGTTCCAGCACGAGGCTGGAAAGCGTGAGGCCACCGACGACCATCAGCGGCACCGCGACGTAGGACGCGACGTCCGAGATCGTCTGCGGGAGTACATGATCTTTCCAGTTCAACGCATGACCGAAGATGCGGTCAAACGGGTTCACACCGTTGGGTTCACAGATGATCCGGCACTCTTTGGGTGCCAGCTGGTCATGCCAGAGCCGATCACTTGCCAGCCAGAAGAAGCTGCCGGTCGCGACAAAGGCGATCGTCAGCGGGCGATTCACGACAAGCTTGTCGCCTCGCGGCGGTTGCTCCTCGCCGACGTGAGCTGGGTCCGCGACGGCGGGTACGCGCACAGGTTTCGGAACCGCGCAGCATGCAAGGGTGATCGCGAGCGAGGCGCTCAGGCGCGCCCAAAAATGGGTCATCGATGTTCGATTCCGGCGAGAGACTGCGTTGAGCGATTGCCGTGAAGCACCTCGGGACTACTTCGCGCAGCCCGCCAGCGCGAACAAACTGACGCAGACAATGCACCGCATGCGCGCACTATAAACGCCCTCAAGCATTGGTACGATATGCGACGTGTTGTCTCGTGCGACGGCTGCCGTGCTCGCGCTCGTATCGAGCGCGTGTGGCCACTACTCGTTCGAGTCGGCGGTCACGCGCAGCGATGCGAATGACGGCGCGGACGCCGACAGCGACGGCGGGTCGACAGACGGAGGGATCGATCCAGGGCTCCTGGTCTGGCTCGACTGCGATGCCGTGACCGGCGGTGTCATGGCCGACGCGTCCGGGCACGGCTCGATCGCGTCGTGTGACGCCGCCCTGAATCAGTGTCCGGCCGTCATCTCCAACGGCCCGCGCGGGAAGGCGTGCCAGTTCGACGGGGTCAACGACGTCGTGACGGTTGCACCGGATAATCGCTTTCAGCCCGCGACGTTCACGGTCGCGGTGTGGCTGCGTGTGGATACGACGCCTGGTTTCTACGGCGCCGCCTGGATCAAGCACGGTTCGAACCCGTCACAGGAGGTCTGGGCCGTCTACGACTACACCAACCCCGGCACCGGCACTGACACGCTGCAGGCAGGCGGCGGCTTGGCGGGAGATGCCTATACCGACCTCGGCGCGCCGATGCCCCTCGTCTGGACGCACGTTGCGGCGACGTTCGAGGGCACGTCCCACACCGCATATCGAAATGGGGTGGCGCAACCTGCGGTGGTCACGCAAGCGCTCGGCGACACGATGAACGAGCTGGTGTTCGGCGCGGAGGGGGCAACCAACACCCGCGTTTCGTGGTGGGCGGGCGCGCTCGACGATGCGAGGCTGTACGACCGGGTTCTCTCCCAGGCAGAGATCACGACGCTCGCGATGCCTTGACGCGTGTTACGCTGGCGTATCGCATGGCTACGTCGCCGAGTCGTGACGCGCTGATCGGGCAGCTCGTCGGAGGGCGGTACGAAGTCATCCGCCTGATCGGCAGGGGCGGCACGGGCTCGATCTACGAGGTGCGCAACGTGCGGCTGGGCCACTCGTTCGCGCTCAAGACGCTCACCGGCGACGCGGCGACGAACGCCGAAGCAGTCCAGCGGTTCCGCCGCGAGGCGGACATCGTCGCCCGCATCAAGCATCCCAACATCGTCGAGATCATCGATTGGGATGAGCTGCCCGATGGATCGCCGTGCATCGTGATGGAGTACCTACGCGGCACCGACCTCGCGGGCCGCATCGAGGAGCGCGGCCAGCTGCCGTGGTCACAGATCGCCGTGATCGGGGATCAGATGCTCGCCGCGCTGAGCAAGACCCATAGCAGCGGGGTCGTTCACCGCGACCTCAAGCCGCACAACGTGTTCCTCTCCGTCGACGACTCTGGTGAGGAGCGCGTCAAGCTGCTGGACTTCGGCGTGTCGAAGATCCGGGACTCGAAGAGCCTGCAGACCATGAACGACCGGTTGATGGGAACGCCGGCCTACATGGCCCCGGAACAAGCGGAAGGGCGCAGCGACGAGGTCGGTCCGCACACCGACATCTGGGCGATGGGCGTCATCCTCCACGAGATGGCGACCGGCGTCCTCGCGTTCGAGGGACCGAGCCTGCCCGCGATCCTGTACGCCGTCTGTCACGGGGAGCCCGCATCGGTCGTCGAGCATCGTCCCGATGCTCCGCCGGCCTTCATGGAGCTGATCGCCGATGCATTGAAGCGGCCGATTCCCGACCGGCTCGCCGAAGTCGGCGTCATGCGAGCACGCCTGCGGGATGCGCTGCGCGATGTCGCGGACGGTATCGGGGCAAAGCCCGCAAAGCTCCGCGCGCCGTCGACACCCGCCGGTATGCGCAGCGACAACGCTCTGGCCGAAACGCTCGGCACCGCCCCGTCGATGCCGGCCGCAGCGCTCACGACCGCTCCTACCGGATCGCGCGCGTGGGGGCGTTACGCGATGCTCGGTCTCGTCGTCGGTGGCGTTGCCGTTGTGATCGTCCTGGCAACCCGCGACCATTCGAGCGGACAGCCAGCTGCACCTCCTGCGGAAGCGGTCGTCCTTGTCGTGGAGCGCGCGGATGCAACCACGGCCGTCCCGGTTGTCGTCGATGCCGCGGTCGCTCCAGCAGTCACGGCGGACGCCGCGGTCGCGATCCCGGATGCGGCGGTTGCAGCCGCGCACACGATCAAGAAGCCGGCGTCGTTCGTCGATCAGGTGACCCTTGCGATCGGCCACAAGATGGGTGCGCTCGGGCACTGCATCGAACAGAGCCCCGACGCCAGCAGCAGCGAGATCACGGCGACCATCGACATCGCACCGAATGGCCACGCGACGAGTGTGACGCTCGTCCCCGACGCTGTCGCGACCTCGCTGGCTGGCGGCTGCTTGCGCGCGCGCCTGCTGGAGGTCGAATACCCGACGAGTGGCGAAGGCGGCAAGGTGGCGTTCCCACTCCGCATGCGTTCGCGATAGGCTGCTCGTGATGCGACATGGTGGGCGAATCCTTGCGTGCTTGTGCGCACTCGTCAGCGCCGCGCATGCACAGTCTGCGGAGACGTCACCGACGGTCTACGGCGCGATGCCCTCGGGCGTTCACGTGGCGCGGGCGGAGACACTGCGCAAGGGCGTCGCCGTCGTCGAAGTATTGTCGGGACTCGGCTACCGGAGTGGTCTGTTGGGCGCCAATCACCGCCTCGTGCGTGCGCTCGCGGATGTCGCTGCAGCGTTCGGAGTCACGTCGGAGCTGAGCGTCGGCCTTTCGCTCGACGGGTATTACGACCGGCACCACGGTTTTCCGACAGGACCAAGCAGCGGTTGCGGCGATACGTGCGAGCAGGGATATGTCGGCGCCCCCCATCTCCTCGCGCGCTACGTCAGGCGTGTCGGCTTCGGGGCCGTCGGGGCACAGCTCGGTCTGTGGATTCCCGGCGATCAGGTGCCATCGATGAAGTTCGGTGCGACCTCCGTCGAGCTACGTGGTCTCGCATCGCTTGCTGCGGGCCCCGGCACGCTGTCGATCGAGGCTGGATTCCGTCTCGATAACTCGGCCAAGACGAACAACGACCTCGGCTCGTTCACGGTGCCGGATCGTGTCTCGTACGGCTCGTCGAACTATCACGCGCTCGTGGGCGGGGTGCATTACGCAGTGCCGGTCGGTCCGAGCGCGTGGCTCGCTGCCGAATCCTCGGTGACGCGATTTATCGGCGCTGCACCCGAGAATGCAGCAGATCTCGAG
>JAYVWH010000928.1:0-3490 GCA_043786265.1 Kofleriaceae bacterium
TCGAGCTTCTCCGCATCGATCGGCGCCGGCGGCATGTCGATCTTCGGCTCGGCCGGTTTGATCAGCTTCTCGATGTCGTGGTCGTCGGCGAACGCGACCTGAACTTCCTTGGGCACGTTGCCGAACTCGGCGACGACATCGGTGTCGCCGCGAACGATCAGCGTGCAGTCGAGGACGTTGCCGCGCGCGGCCATGTCGACGACGTTGTCGGTCAGACACGCGGCGAGTGGATCGCCAAGCCACGGCTGGAGCGCGGCCGGCGTACGCATCGGATACTGGCCGTAGCCCGCAAAGGTCGCGTCCTCGCCGAGCACCGCAGTCAGCTTCACCTGCGTGTTCGGCGGCAGATCAATGGAGCAGCTCGCGCTCGAGCAGCGCAGCAGTGGCGCGACATCGCCGACGCGCGTGACGAGAATCTGACCCTCGCCTTCGCCGTTCAACCGGATCGTGAGCGACGGCCGCGGCTCCGGGCGCGACGCGTAGTAGGCGCCGACCGCGCTCGCTTGCGCGCTGATCGAGACAGCCGCCGCCGGGACCCACAACCATCGGCTCCGATATGCGCGTCGCGTGCGGACCACCGGTTCCCCAGTTTGACACAAGGAAACGGGAAAGCTGTTGCTCGAAATCGTGAGTATCGGTCGAACGGTAGACCCGATTGTCAGCCGCCAAAATTCTTACTCGGAACCCCTACTTTTGGGCCCGATCCGCCCAAGCCTGGCGCCCGTACTGGAGTCTCACAAGGTCGCATCCGATACGTCGGCCGCGCAGCTGGCCAGGGTTTTGCGGTCATTTTCCGGGTGGCAGCAGGTGGGCCGGGCCGATGTCGCTCCGGATCAGTCGTCGTTGTGCTTTGGCTTGACGTTGCTGACCTCGAGGATCGCTCCCGTCTCGGCGTCGATCTCGACCTTCTTCACGAGATCCTTGTGGTCACGTGGCGTGATCTTGATGTTGTAGTGGTCGTGGCCCTTCTTCTTGGCCTTCTTGAGCTTCTCGTGAACGATCGCTCCTGGCACCCGCGCGAGAGCGATCTTGCGGGCATCGGCAATCGACACGTGCGGCGCGGCAACGACCGGTGCGGTGAGCGCTCCGACGACGGCGAAGGCGAGAGCGAGCTTGGACGACTTGCTGATCACCTACGTAGTATGGCGCTCGAGCGTTTCAACGGGATCATGAATGTCCACGATGTCGCGCTGTCTGGGCTCTTGCGGGGCCGCCTGCCCCATCACTCGCGCCGACCCTGGGACAAGTCCCGATGTGTCAGAGCTTGCGGTAGACGCCGACCACGATCCCGATGATGTCGACCGACTTGAAGTCGGCCTTGCGGACGATAATCGGGTCCATGTTCTGGTTCGCGGGCTGGAACCGGATCCGGTCGCCTTCGGGGAAGTAACGCTTCACCGTGGCCTCGCCCTCGATCATCGCGACGACGATGTCGCCGCTGTGGGCACTCGGCGTCTTCTTCACGAACACGTAGTCGCCATCGAGGATGCCGTCATCGATCATCGACTCTCCGACGATGCGCAGGCCGAACACTTCCTTGTGCCCGCCGATCAGGACGCGGTCGACGCGCACGGTGTCGGTAGCCTGCTCGACCGCGAGGATCGGCTGGCCGGCCGCGACCCTACCGAGGATCGGGATCTCGGCCATGTCGTCGTCGTTGTTGACGAACTGAACGTTGCTGCCGGCGCGTGTGCGAGCGCCCAGCGGGACAATCTCGCCGCTGCCATCGGGCAGGATCGGTCGCATCGCCCTGGATTTAAGGTCCTCGCGGCGCAGGTGCCCCTTCTTCTCGAGGGCCTTCAGATGGTCGTTCACCCCGTTGGTGGACCGGATGCTAAAGTGCTCTCCGATCTCGCGGAGGGTCGGCGGAAAGCCGCGCTCCACGATCGAAGCTGAGATGAAATCGAGGATGTCGCGCTGCCTCTGGGTCAATGCTTCGGCCATGAGTCTCCGGCGGTTAACTGCGGTCCACTGAACACATACACCGTACTGAACGCATCATCACCATGTCAATTTTTCCGCTAGGATTTTTTGGGACGTGGGCGGCCGCGAGCGGGATCGTCTCGATGACAGCTGCGCTCGAAAGCGGGGACACGGATGAAGCCTCGCGACAGGGTGTGCTGGCTGGACCGCAGGTGATCGAGGCGGCGCTCGCAAGCCCGGCTCGCCCCAGCCGGCTCGCCGCGATCACGGCTGCGCCCGCGGTCGAGGCTCGCGCGGAGCTGCTCCCCGCGCTGGCGACCGCAGCGGGTGCCGGGGACCGGCGAACGGCCATCCCAGCCGCGCGGGCCGCCCGCACGATCGCACGCGAGCTCGCGCAGTCGTCCCGAGATGGAGACGTTCCCGATGATCTCGATCCGGTGGATGTGGCGACCTGGCGTGCGCTGTTCGAATCGCTGTCGCACAACACCAATCGCTTCATCGAAGTCCGGGTGCTCGCACTCGATACGGTCGCGTCACTCGCGCAGGTGATCGATCCGCACGAGCTCGGCTTCGATCTCGCCGCGGCACTCGCCGATCCGGATCCGGCGCTCCGCTCGATCGCGATCGCGCTGGTGCCGCGCCCCACACCGGCAACCGCGCGCGCGGCGCTCGCCTCGACCGTGAAGTCCGAGCTCGATCCTGCGGTCGCACTCGCAGCTGCGCAGGTCCTGTGTGGAGACGAACGCGATCCCGCCATCGCCGTCCTCGGTGGTCCGGGCCTCGATCGCGTCAAGCAGCTCGTCGCGGGCAAGCCCGCACGCACTACCCGCGACGCGAGGCGATGCTTGGAGCGCTAGCGATCGTCGTAACGTGCAGCCAGGAGCGGGCGCGCCTTCGACCCACGATTCGCCGACGACGCGGACGGCCATGTCATGGCGCGATTCGACGATCGCCGGCCAGTTCTGTTTACTTACGCCAGCCCGAGCGTGCGGGCGACGCGGGTGTACACCTCGCGACGAAGCTCTGTGACCTGGCGCGCCGCAGTGAGCTCGGCGACGGTGCGCCGTTCGCCGTCGGGATAGAACAACCGATCCCAGCCAAGGACGAGCGGACCCGCAGGCGCATTCGCGATGCAGCCCGCCCACGTCGCCGCGATCATCTCGATGTCGGTCGCGCCTGCGCGCCGCACGGCGATGCGCACGTGCATCTGCACCGGCGTCTCGCGCCAGTGCTTGCAGAACCGGTTTGGATTCTCGGAGTCGAGATCGAGGCGCAGGCTCTTGCCATCCATCGTCGTCAGGTCGACTGCCTCCGCAAAGCACGCCGCGCTCACGGCATGCGCGAGAACTTTGTCGCGCGCTTTGTGCTCGGGCTCGGGTGCGCTCGTGGCGAAGCCCGTCGACAGCGCCTCGACGACGAGCTCGATGCCCGGCACCACCTCACGGATCTCCGCCGCGCGCAGCTCGTTCCCGTCGATGAAGATCACGGACACGCCGTCACCCTACGTTGGTCCGGTGTCCGGCGTCTATCGGACAGGCATGTCCGATCATCGGCCAGCGCATTAGAG
>JAYVWH010000929.1:0-3022 GCA_043786265.1 Kofleriaceae bacterium
GCCAGACCACCCGCGAGATCGTTGACGAACGTCAGGGTGTCGTTGTCGGCCCACTGCAGGTCATCGAGGACGATGACAAGCGGGCTCACGCCGGCGTCGAGCTCGAAGAACCGGCGCAGTGCGGTGCGCGCGAGATCTGCGTGCGCGCGCGCATTCTCGCTGACGGCCCGCAGAAATGGGGTCGGCTGAAAATCGAGGCCGACGAACGAGCCCAGGAAGTAGAGGAGCTCGGAGACCTGATCCGACGCCATCACGGTGCGCACCTCGTGCGAGAACCTGAGCTTATCGGTCTCGTCGGGGTGCGGGGTCAGCTCGAATCGCGCGCGCAGGACACTCGCGATCGCGGCGAAGCGCACGAGCTTGCCGTTAGCGTCGCGCTCGGCCGCGCCGTGGAACACGCGACACTCGGGGTGCAGCTCGCGCCCGTCGGCGAGCAGCTCGTTGATCAAGCGCGTCTTACCGGTGCCCTGATTAC
Organism: Kofleriaceae bacterium; assembly: GCA_043786265.1. Lineage (GTDB taxonomy): Bacteria > Myxococcota_A > Polyangia > Haliangiales > Haliangiaceae > JABFXX01. Next base: position 476 of record JAYVWH010000929.1, read on the forward strand.
CGATCACGGTGACGAGCTGAGGCGCCTGAAAATCGATCGCGCGGGCTACGATTTCTTTTAGCGCGACCAGTGCATCGGCGCGGCCGACCAGAGGGCTGCGGACGGCGCGCGGGGGCTCGGGCTCGGTGTCGATCCGGACCATGCTGCGCGGGCGCAGCGCAGCGGACGGGATCGGCGGCGGACCGGTCGGTGCCTTGACCACGCCCATGCCCTTGTAGGGCGTCGCCGCTGTCGACGGAAGCCGGGGGGCTCCGGGTGGACGGGATGGTCCTTCAGACACCGGCGCCAAGCCTATCATTCAGCCACGCGTAGGTGCACCTGCACCGGCGGCCGGGTTATCGTCCGTGAAGGGATGATCAGCCACAGGGCAATGGCCTGTTGCGTGCTGCTGCTGTGCGGCTGCCCGACAGTCGATCTTGGAGATGATCCGCCGGCGGTCGGTCTGTGCAATCCAGCCGGCGGCTTCGACTACTTCCAGACCAAGATCGTCCCGAGCTACCTGAAGCTCCCTGACCGCACGACCGGTTGCGGCCGTTCGTCCATGTGCCACGACCGCGCGCACGGCGCCGCCTTCGACCTTGCCAACCCGACGTCGATGGCGAACTACACGCTCGCCAAGAACTATCTCAACTGCGGCTCACCGCGGCAGAGCCAGCTCCTGACCAAGCCGCTCGCTGGCGAGGAGGGCCACGGTGGCGGCGATCTGATCCAGAACGGCAGCCAGGAAATGATGGATTTCCTGATGTGGTTTCAATGAAGGCCGTCGTCGTCGCGCTCGTGCTCCTGTTCGCGGCCGGTCGCGCCGATGCCGATGCGTACCTGCGCGTGATCTCGATGAAGGCCAGCGTGAAGTCGGGCCCGAGCAACGGCTACCGCGAGGTCGCGGTCGTCACGCGCAACCAGGTGTTCCAGGTGCTCGAGCGCGGCACGCGCGGTGACTACTGGTTCAAGATCGAGCTCGAGGACGGCACGAGCGGCTGGATCCTCGGCGATCAGGTGTTCCCGTTCGAAGTCGGCGACGCGGAGAAACCCGGTGCGCTGACCCGCATGGGTCGCGCGATCCGCGGCGCGATCCTCGGCCCATCGCCGGTGCCGTACGCGCACGTTGGCCTGTCGTTCTCGGCGGGCCTCCTCGATGGCGAGGGCGTGTTCATGCTGCGCCCGTCGTGGCTGATCGATCCGTACTGGGCGCTCGAAGCTCACATCGGCCTGTCGCCGCGTTCGGACAAGAGCCTCTACCTCGGCGGGCTCGCGTTCCTGCTGCGCATGGCGCCCGGCGCGGTGATCTGTCCGTACGCGACGGTCGCGCTCGGTGCAGCGCACGTCGTCCCGAAGGCCGATAACTTCGTCGACATGGAAGAGACCCTGATGGCGCTCGGGGCCGGCGGTGGTCTCGAAGTCACATTCAAGAAGCAGATCACGCTGCGGCTCGACGCACGCAACTGGACCGTGTTCGATCAGAACGTCTCGAGCAACGGCCAGGAGTACACCGGCGGTCTCGCCATCTTCTTCTAGGAGCACCATGCGCATCGCACTCTTCCTCTGTGTCGTGCTCGCCGCCGGTTGCGGCCGCAACGCCGTGCGCGCATCCGAGAAGCAGTTCCTCGCCGACCAGGTGATGGTGTTCGACGGCGACCCGCATGACTCTTCGGCGGAGGACCACCTGCTGACCAATCGCGAAGGTGCCGCCGGGGGCAAGGGAGCCGGCGGCGGAGGGTGCGGTTGCAACTAGGCCCCACAGCTCGCGTGCTGCTCGCGCTCGTCCTCGTGACGGGCGTCGGGCACGCTGACGATCGCGCCGAAGTCTCGACGTCCCTGTTCTCCGAGCAGCGCGCCGGCGGCAAAGGCGGATTGTTGGTCGTCCATCCGCAGCTCGATCTCGGGACGGACATCGGTCGACACGTCACGCTCGACGCCGGGTACTCCGCCGACGCAGTGTCGGGCGCGACCGCCACGACGTATCAGGTCGACGCGGTCTCGGGTGCGACGAAGTTTTCCGACGTACGCCACGAAGGCAGCCTCGCGCTCGGCTTTCACGGCCGTCGCTCGGGCCTGACGTTTCAGACCTCGGTCGGCACCGAGCGCGATTATCTGTCGCGCCAGTTCGGCGGCACCGCCAACATCGACCTGCCCGGCCGCAACACGACCGTCACGCTCGGCTACAGTCACAGCTACGACGACGTCTGCGACAAGAACAACTCGAATCTGATGCCGCTCGAGCGCCGCGCGCTGATCGGCTCCGATCCGTGCGCGAAGTCGGGCGGCATCATCGGCAAGGACACCGCGGGCCTGACCAAGTGGCGCAACATCTCGATCGATACGGTCCAGGCAACACTGACACAGAACGTGTCGCCGACGATGAACATGCAGGTCGCGCTCTACGGCCAGGTCATCGAGGGGTTTCAATCCAATCCATACCGGCGCGTGCGCGTTGGCCCGAACTCGCCGCAGGAACACATCCCCGACACCCGTGCACGGTGGTCGGTGACCGCCCGCCTCAATCGCTTTCTCCCGAAGATTCACGGGGCGGCGCACTTCAGCGCCCGG
>JAYVWH010000930.1:0-1970 GCA_043786265.1 Kofleriaceae bacterium
ATCTCATCAGCGGCGAGCGCGCGGCCGTACGAGGACATCGGCGGCAGCGCGCAGCTGCACTACGAAGTCACGACGCTGTCCGATATCGGGCACGAACCGGGCGAGCCGGGCAGCCCGCAGGACTTCTTGATGCTCGGCGCGCGACTGCACGGCTTTGTCGGTGGGAAGCGCTTCGGCTATCACGTCGGCCTCGATCTCGCCGCGGGCCAGACGGCGCGTCCGTACAGCTATCTCGCGTACGACGTCGCGCTGTTTCCAGTCGGGGTTGCGGTGCGCTTCGCGGAGACGTCGTTTCTCACGCTCGGCGCCGGCATCGGTGCGATGGGTGCGGTCGGCACGCTCGACGATGCGATGACGGTTCCGCTGGAGCTGCGCATCGAGCTCGGTCGTGCGACGCGCATCCTCGCGCGCGCCCGCGCGACCTACGTATTCTACGCGGGCGACCGCAAGGATGGTGGGACGACCACGCCGTTCGCCGACGAGCTCGAGGCAATGGTCGGCCTGCGGCTCGGTCGCGCTGACGACGAGCACGGCTTCCCGACCGGTGATGGCTACTTCGTCGGGGTGAGTTATCGCGAGGCGCTCGACGCGCGTTATCTCGGCGTCACGCTCGGCATGTCACTCGACATGGGAACGCGCCGCACAAAGCACCGAAGCTCCAACGACGAATTCACCTGCGAGAACTGCGACTAGGCCGGAAGCACGGCGCACGGGAGCCGTAGTACTGTCGCGACGTGATCCGGTGGCTTCGACTGGTTGCGACGGCGACTGTCATCTTGTCGATGATCGGTCTCGGCGTGATTGCGGGGCTATTCCTGGTCGCGAATGCAGGATGGGTCCCGGTGGCGATTCCGCCGTGGCTGACCGGCCTGTTTGGCAATAAGCCGCACGACGTCTGGTTCCCGGCGTTGATCGCGGGCTGGCTCACAACGGCCGTGTTGATCGCTGCGCTGGTGCTGTGGTCGATGTTCTACGTCTGGCGAAGGCGCCAGTACGAGTCGCTGATCGGGAGGCTGGAGCGAGAGCTCGCGAAACTGCGCAACCTGCCGTTCACGGAACCGGCGCCACTCGAAGATCTCCCGGCCGAGACGCCAAATGCCCAGGCGGCGCGCGTCATGAGCGCGCTCGACGACGATGAAGGGCTCGACACCTGATGGGCGCCGCGCTCGTCCTTCTGCTCGTCGGACTGGGCTGCATGGCGGCCGGCGTGCTGATCGGCCGTTACTACGTGCCCGATGATCGGCAGCTGCGGCGAACCGCGCGCCATGCACGGTCTTACATGAGGGCGCTGAGCTTTCTGATCGCGCGCGATCACGAGACGGTGATCACAGAGCTGCGTGGTGTCGTCGAGGAGAACATCGACGACATCGAGCCGTACTTCGCACTCGGGTCGATGTTTCGCACCCGCGGCGAGCACGAGCGCGCGATCCGCGTGCACCAGGCACTCGCGCTGCGCGAGCGTGATAAACGCAAGGTTCGGCAACGCGCGATGTACGAGCTGGGTCTCGACTTTCGTGCCGCCGGCATGCCGCGCCGCGCGACCAAAGCGATGGAGGAGGTCCTGCTCGAGGACCCCGCTCACGAGGGTGGCCTGCGCGCACTTGCGGCGCTGTACGAGGAGCAGGCTCGCTTCAACGAGGCCGCCGGTCTGTGGCAACGCCTCGGCCGTCGCCGTAACGAGGACACCAGCGTGCGCGAGCATCACCTGCTCGTCGCCGCAGCACAGGCTGCCCTCGGGCGCGATGATCTCGAGAGCGCGAAGCACCTGCTTAAACAGGCGCAGAAGCACGACGACTCCGCCCACTTCTTCGCCGCCGCCGCCGAGCTCGCCGCAGCGCGCGATAATCACCGCGGCGCGAAGGAGCGACTCAAGCAAGCGCTGCTCGCCGATCCATCGCTGGCACCGCATCTGTTGCCCGGGCTCATTGCGGCAGAGCAGGGTATCGAGACGAGCGAGCGGGCGGGCAAGC
>JAYVWH010000931.1:0-3167 GCA_043786265.1 Kofleriaceae bacterium
CCGACGAGAAGCCTGCGCCGATCTGGAACGTGCCGGTCGCACGCTCGGTGACCTCGACGTTGACCTCGACGAACTCGTCGGAGCTGCCGCGCTTGGTCGAGATCACGACGTTCTCGAAGAAGCCGAGCGCCATGATGCGGCGCTTGGAGACTTCGAGGTTCGTGTTGTTGAACAGCTCGCCCTCGGCGATCTTCATCTCGCGGCGGACGACCTTGTCGCGCGTCTTGGAGTTACCGCGGATGTTGATGCGCTCGAAGTAGGCGCGCTTGCCGCGCGACACTTCGAAGGTCAGGCTGATCAGGCGCTTGTCGAGGTCCACCTTCGTGAGCGGCAGAATGTTCGCGTAGGCATAGCCCTGGTCCTGATAGAACGCGCTCAGGTTCTCGCGGTCTTCGGCGATCTTCGTGCGCGAGAACACCATGCCGGGACGGATATGAACCCTCGAGAGGTTCTTCGGCGCGCCGCCGATCAGGTCACCCTTGAAGTTGACCGAGCCGATCGTGAAGATCGGACCTTCGTCGACGGGAATCGAGAGGTACATGTACTGCTTGTCGCGCGACAGCCGCAGCTGCGGCGTGCCAACCTTGACGTTGGCGTAGCCACGGTCCCAGTAGTGCGCGCTGACGAGCAGCAGGTCGCGCTCGAACGCTTCCTGCGAGTACGTGCCGGAGTCATTGAGGAACGACAGCGCGTCGGCGCGGCGAGTCGCGATCGAGCCACGCAGCTCCTCGTCGCTGATAGCGTTGTTGCCGATGAACTGGACCTCGCGGATCTTGACCTTGGCCTTCTCGTCGACCTTGAACCAGACATCGACCTCGGCCTCGTTGACCGGCTTGATCTCGTAGTCGACCGTCGCGAGGTAGAAGCCCTTCTGAACGTAAAGGTCCGCGATCTTGTCGCGGTTCTTCTTCACCTTCGAGACATCGACGATCGCGTCGAGCTCGAGATCGAGGACCTCGTTGATCTTGTCGAGGCCCATGTCGTCGTTACCGGCGATCAGCACCTTGCGGATCGCGGGCTTCTCTTTGACGGCAAATGTCAGCGTCAGCGCGCCCGACGGGCCGACTTCGCCTTCGACATCGATGTCGGCGAAGAAGCCCATCTTCCACATCGCGCGAAGATCCTCGCGGAGCTTCGCCGCGTCGAGCAGCGTGCCCGGCTTGGACAGCAGCTGGACGCGGATCGCGTCGTCCTCGACCTTGCGGTTGCCACGGAACTGGACGCGCTCGATCGGCCTGCCCTGCCACGACACGCCCTGCGGCGCGGGCATTGGCGTTGCGGGCCCCGTGCCCGGCGTGCCGGGTATGCCCGGTCCAGGTGCAGGTGCGCCGGAGCCGGAGCCCGAGCCGGAGCCCGAGCCGGAGCCCGCGGGCACTTGGGCATCAGGATCCGGTGTCGGCTGCGCCAGCGCGACCGTGGGAAGCGCGAGCAGGAGCGCGAGGACGAAGGCGAACGCGCGCGGCATGCGACGAGACGTAGTGGCGAACTTCACGACTGCGCCTCTTTCGCGGCGGACGACTCGGTGCTCGCCTCGGGTGGCTCGCCTGATGACTCCGACGATGCTTCGGGTGCGCCAGCTTGTGCTGGCTCGGCGTGCTCCGCGAGCGACGTTCCTCGATAGCCGGAATCGGACTCCTCGACGAGGCGACCGCCGTCGATCATCCGCATCCGGCGCGGCATCAGCTTGGCCAGCTCGGGATTGTGGGTGACGACGAGCATCGTCGAGCCGCGCTCGGAGTTGAGCTCGAGGAACAGCTCGTGAATCTGCACGCCAGTCGAGCGATCGAGGTTGCCGGTTGGCTCGTCGGCGAGCAGGAGTGCCGGCTCGAGCACCATCGCGCGGGCGAGCGCGACGCGTTGCTGCTCGCCGCCAGACAGCTCACTCGGACGGTGCGTCAGGCGATGCGAGAGACCGACGCGGCCGAGGATGTCCCTGGCCGCATCGCGCGCCTTGATCTTCGGCACCTTCTGGATCAGCGCCGGCATCATCACGTTCTCGAGAGCCGTGAACTCCGGCAGAAGGTGATGGAACTGGAACACGAAGCCGATCCGCTTGTTGCGGAAGTCGGCGAGCATCGCGCTCGACAGCTTTGTCAGCTCGTGGCCGTCGAACCGGATCGAGCCCGAGGTCGGCAGGTCGAGCGTCCCGAGGATCTGCAGCAGCGTGGACTTGCCGATGCCCGACGCGCCGACGACGGCGACCATGTCGCCCGGCTCGAGGATCAGGTCGACATCGCGCAGGACCGGCAGCGCGATGCCGTTGTGGATGTACGCCTTGCCAAGCTTGCGGATCTCGACCTTGGCGCCGATGCGCCCCGGGGCACGCTCGCGCGAGGCCTCAGCAGGGGCACGGGCGTTATCCAGATCCGGCGCGTCGGTCACAAAATTCCTAAAGGGCGCCGGAACTTACTTACGGCACCTTCGAGTGTCAACGCGCGTTACGACCTATGCCGCGGGCATTCAGTTGCCCGGCAGATCGCTAAGTTTCCGGCTCAGATCGACAGGGTCGCGCCAATCGTGAACATGCGGGCGGTCATGCCGAATCTGGTGGGGTCGTTGGCGTTGGTGAGGTCGGCTCGCTCGACGGTGTAATCGAGGAACACGGAGCCTCCCGCGAGCCCCAGATTGACCTTGTATTCGACGCCCGCACCGACGAGGACACCGTCACCGTTGTAGCTGCCCTGAGGCGCGTTGCTATCCAGGATCGTATGCTGCCAGCCAAGGCGCCCGAACACCTCGAAGCTGTCCTGCAGTGCAATGTTGTACTTGCCCGCCACACCGAGGCTGGTGAACGTCACGGGCTCAAGGCTCGGGCCTGCGAGATCTGCACGGCCGATGAGCCCCTCGACCGCAAGGCGACCGAAGCTGAACCCGAGCTGAAGCCGCCCACTGCGCCCGTTTTCCTGGAGCTGGGTATCGCCGCTCGTCGCCACGGGAGTTCCGATACCGAGACCTACGTAGCCGCCCGCGGAAGCGACCGTCGCCGAACCAGCAACCAGACCAAACGCGATCGCAAGCCCCAGCTTTGCTGGGGCGCGCAGCACTCCCACGGGGAGTGCGGAGTCAATCAGAGCTGTGCGAGCCATTGCTGCACGGATGAGCATGCAGCGTGCCACTGACTAAGTGTCGGGAACCATGGCGGCAGGGTTCAGCAACCTGTCATCCGT
>JAYVWH010000932.1:0-3495 GCA_043786265.1 Kofleriaceae bacterium
TTTTCGCGATACCCCGATCAGGATCAGACGCTGGGGGATCGTCGGTTCGTCGAGAATCAGTGCCAACGGGTCCTCGAAGCATTCGGCAGCTTCGCTGAACGAGATGCCGTGCTTACGTTTGTTCGAGGCGGCCTTCGCCGGATCCCATTCGAACCGCATCGCAGTAAGTGTGACACACTTATTGTTGAAGAACGAGGGTACAGGCAGCGGAGGCTAGCGACGCTGCGCTGCGGCCCAGTCGATCACGGTCCCGGCTGCGGCGGGCTTGGCGAGCGACTTCATCGCCGCACCCATGTCGGCGCGGCGCGCCGGGTCGGTTAGCAGCGGGCGTAGCGCATCGACGAGCTTGGCGGCGGTCAGGTCGGCCTGGCGGAACATCAGTGCGGCGCCCTTGTCGGCCATCTCGCGCGCGTTGAGCTCCTGATGATTATCGGCGGCGAACGGGTACGGGATGAAGATGGCGGGTTTGCCGGCGATCGCGAGCTCGGCGACGGTGGTTGCACCGGCGCGACCGATGATCAGATCGGCCTGCTGGTAGGCCGCCGCCATGTCCTTGATGAACGCGCGGGTATCGGCGGTGACGCCCGCGTCCTTGTACTTCGCCGCGGTCGGCTCGAGATCTTTCTCGCCGGTCTGGTGAACGATCGCGAGGTCCAGGGTCTTTGCGAGGCCCGACAGCGCTTCGGCCGCGAGCGCGTTGACCGCGACGGCGCCTTGCGACCCGCCGACGACGAGGACGTGGACCTTGGTGTCAGTGGAGGCGGCGGCGGCGAGCAGCTTCTGAACCAGGTCGCGGCGCACCGGGTTCCCGCTCATCACGATCTTCTTCGCGTTGAAGAAGCGCTGGCTGTCCTCGAACGACAGGAACACTTGCCGCACCAGCTTGCCGAGCATCTTGTTCGTGAGGCCCGGGATCGAGTTCTGCTCGCAGATCGCCGTCGGGATGCCAGCCATCTTCGCGGCGAGGACCACCGGGCCCGACGCGTAACCGCCGACGCCGATCACCGCGTCGGGCCTGAACGCCTTGACGATCCGGCGCGCCTGCCACATCGCCTTCGGGAGGCGGAACATTCCCTTGATTGCACTGGCCGCACCGACGGTCTTGAGACCCGAAACTTCGATCAGCTCGAGGTCCCAGCCGAGGTCGGGGAGGACGCGGGCTTCGATGCCGCGGGCGGTGCCGACGAACTTGATCTGTGCGTCGGGCTCGCGCGCACGCAGCTCCTCGGCGAGCGCCACGCCGGGAAACAGGTGACCGCCCGTGCCGCCGCCGGCGATGAGGAGACGCGTCATGCTGTGGCGATAACGCGTACGCGGACGCGTTTCTTGCGTGCAGCGGCTTCGCGCTTCTCGGCGTCGCGCACGGGCTTGCGCTCGGGGCGCCGGCCGACGTTGAGAACGAGCCCGACGAGGAACATCGTGATCACGAGCGAGCTACCGCCGTAGCTGACGAGCGGCAGGGTGATGCCTTTGTTCGGCACGACGCCGAGGACGACGCTGATGTTGAACAGGACCTGCACGCCGAACAGCAGCGTGATGCCGAACGCGAGGTACCCACCGAACACGTCACGGGCGCCGAGCGCCGCGCGGATGCCGCGCCACAGCAGCAGAGCGAACAGAACCAGGATCGCGGCGACGCCGATCCAGCCCATCTCTTCGCCGATCGGAGCGAGGATGAAGTCGTTCTGCGCCTCGGGCATGTAGCCCAGGGTCTGGTGCCCGTTGCCGAGGCCGGTGCCGGTGAGACCGCCCGAGCCGATCGCGAGTCGTGCCTGGAGGAACTGGTATGCCTCCGTGCTCGCGAACGCTTCGGGGTTGAAGTACGCGAGGAAGCGCTGCATGCGCCACGGCGTGCCCACGACGAGGTGGTAGGCGACAGGCGCACCGCCGAGGACGGCGAGCAAGATGTACGAGATGCGCGTGCCGGCCATGAACAGCATCCCGAGCGTCGTCGCGCCGATCACGATCGAGCTGCCGAGGTCGGGCTGTGCGAGCAGCAGCACCATCATGATGCCCATGACGATCAGGTGCGGCACGAAGCCGATCGTGAACGTCTTCATGCGGTCGGCCTTGCGACCGAGCGAGTACGCCAGATACGTGACGAGCGCGAGCTTCGCGATCTCGACGGGTTGGAACGTCATCGGGCCGAGCGGGATCCAGCGCTTCGCGCCGTTGACCGCAGGCATGCCGAGGACCGCGGCGAGCAGCAGCAGCGACACGCCGAGCAGCGGGTACGTGAGCGCGCGCAGGCGGCGATAGTCGAGGCGCGCGCCAAACCACATCGCGAGGCCACCGAACGCGACGTAGAGCAACTGGCGCTGCAGGAAGTGCCCCGACGCATGAATCTGCGGGCCGATGGAGCTTGCCGTCACCGCTTCACCGGCCGTCGCCGAGTAGATCTCGATCGTGCCGACACCGAGCAGTCCGAGGACGGCTGCGAGGAGCAGCAGATCGTACGGTCGCTCGGGCAATGTCGCGCTCGGATGCTGGACGCTGATCAGCGCGGCACTCGCCGGTAATACCGGCTCGGAGTCGCGACGTGAGCGAACGCGCTCGCGGAGTCGTTCGCGAAGCTTGCGCGCCTGCCGACTCAGCCGCGCGATCATCCGGGGTACAGCAGCCACACGGCCATCCTCTGTGCGGCGCTGCAACCGCGCCAGTTTTCAGCGAAATGTGGGTGCAACCATGACCTCGCCCGGGCTGTCTTCCGATCGTGATCCCGCCGATCGGTCTGCTCCTGTACCTGTGGATGGCCGACCCCGCCGACGACACGCTGCCCGTTCCACCGAGCAACGACCCCAAGCAGTACCGCGTTTGGTTCGCGCACCAGCGACGGTCGGTGCAGCACAGGATCGCCAGGCACTGCGCCGACGCGGGCGGCGAGTACCAGCGGGTCTGCAACGGCATCGGCCCGCTCGCGATCCCCTCCCCGCCCGTCGCTGCTGACGATCGCGCCGATTGGCTCTCGCGCTTGACCGCGCCGCAGCGCCATTACGTTGCGACCTACTGCGCCGACGATCGCGCCGACGCGGAGCTGTGCGGCGGGACACCGATCGTTGTCGCGTTCGGCCGAGACGGCGCCGAGCTCACCGCGGGTGCGAGTGTCAGTGTGCCGGCCGTGACGACCTCTTGGCTCGCGCGTGACCTCGACGGCGATGATGTGTTTTCGCCCGCGGAGAGGTACAGCTCGGCGAGCGCATCGCGTCGCGGCTTGACTGCGCTCGCGTCGCTCGATGCCAACCACGATAGCAAGCTCGACGCTGGCGATCCGGCGTTCTCGTCGCTGCTCGACTGGGCCGAGGCCGATCGGCCTGGCGCGCTCTCCGCGCTCGAGCACGTCGCTGGTGCGAAGGTCGACGTCGATCCTTAGCGTCAATGCCGATCAGATACAGATAGGCGCAAGTCCTGAGGAGAAGGCTTGGCAGGCGCTCGCCCATCGAGTCACGGCTCGGGGCGGTCGGCGGCGGGATCGCGGGCTCCGGGTCACTCGCCCGG
>JAYVWH010000933.1:0-3476 GCA_043786265.1 Kofleriaceae bacterium
GCCGTCTTGCGGCGGCCGGTGGCGTAGGTCTTCGCAGTTGCCATGAGTGCTTCCTGATCCTTGCCGGTACGTGCGAGGGCTAGCGGTCGATGGTCAGCGGCCGCGGCTGCTGAGCCGCGTGCTCGTGCTTGTCGCCCGCGTAGATCTTGAGCTTCTTGATGATGCGGCGCCCGAGCGGACCCTTGGGCATCATGCCCCACACAGCCTCGCGGATCGCGCGCTCGGGATCCGTCGCGAGGACGTCCTTGGCGAGGCGAGTCTTGATGCCGCCGGGGAACAGAGTGTGGTGGATGTAGAGCTTCTTATCGGGCTTGCTGCCCGTCAGGCGGACCGCCCCCGCGTTGAGCACGATCACGAAGTCGCCCATGTCGACGTTCGGCGTGTAAGTCGCCTTGTGCTTGCCACGGAGAACCATGGCGATCTTTGTGGCGAGTCGGCCGAGGGTCTGTCCGGTCGCATCGACCACAAACCACTCGCGCTGGGCCTCGCCCGCTTCCTTGGTGAGCCAGAAGCTCTTTTGCGTCATCATGTGCAGTAGCCCTTAAAGGAGCGGATCGTCTACAAGGTTGCGAAAGCCCTGTCAAGCCAGGCCTTCATCCGGTCGTTCCGCGAGGCGAGCTTTGCGCCAGCTGGACGCCGATTGCCAGCCCTGGCGGCACCGATCGGCGCGCCCGATCCGAACAGGCGACCTAGAAATTCGTTCAGTGTCACGGGGCTGTGGTACCAACGTCTGGTGCGGGTCGGGTTCATTCTCAAACCAGACAAGACCGAGGCCGGAGCTTTGCTCGAGGACCTCGTCCCTTGGCTGAAAAATCAAGGACATGTGCCTGTCGTTGCCACCGAGGACCAGATCGCGCCGCTGGGCGCGGAGCTTCTTCCGGAGGCGAAGCTGGGCGACAACATCGACGTCGCGGTCGTGCTTGGGGGCGACGGGACCATGCTGCGCGCATCCCGGCTGGTGGCCGAGCAGGGAAAACCCGTACTCGGAGTGAACCTCGGGCAGCTCGGATTTCTTGCTGGCTTCGCACCGACCGATGCCAAGGCCGCGCTGACCGCGGCGCTTTCGGGGCAGCTTCGTACAGAGGAGCGCATGCGGCTCCACGTGAAGTTCACGCGGCAGGGTGCCGAGCCGGTCGTTCGCTTCGCTCTCAATGATGCGGTGCTTCATCAGGGCGCGATGGCGCGCCTGGTCGAGGTCGATGCGTTCTGCGATGGCCACTCGATCGCGGCGTATCGCGCCGACGGTTTGATCATCGCCACGCCGACGGGATCGACCGCCTACAACATGGCCGCCGGTGGACCGATCGTGGTCCCGGGGCAGGAGTCGATGACGCTCACGCCGATCTGCGCACACACGCTGACCAACCGCCCGCTCGTCGTCGGGGCGCGGTCGATCATCCGCCTCAAGCTCGGCGCGGATGCACGCGGCGTGATCCTCACCGTCGACGGTCAGTGGGCGCATTCGTTCTTACCCGGTGACATCGTCGAGATGACAGCGGCGCAGCGCCCGCTGATCGTATTCGCGTCCGAGCGCAGCTTCTTTGATGTGATGCGCGACAAGCTCCATTGGGGCGTGCGCGGTGACCGAGGAGCGAAGTCATGAGTGGAGTTCTGCACCCCAAGCTTCCCGTGCCGGCCACAGACCTCGCCTTCGACGACGAGCCGACGGGCACGGCCACGTCTCGCGCTCCGCGTGCGCCGGTCGTTCCCCTTGCCGAAGCGGCCGTCGACGTCGACGTCGACGAGAACATCGATGACGACGCCGATTCCAAGATCATCTCGCGGGTGCGCGAACGCCATCCACGGATCCAGCACTGACCGTTTCGCTCTCAGATTCGACAGCGCGGTCCTGACCCGGCCGCATCGCCCGTAAATCCCAAGCCGAGATCTGATTGTCCGGTCACCGGACAATGACAGCCGTTTATTGCCCGAAATCCGCGCCCGTTCGAACCGACCCTTCAGGAGACAAAGATGCTGAGACACCTACGTGCAACCAACTTCGCGATCCTATCGGACGTCGAGATCGAGCTCGGCGACGGGATGAACGTCCTCACTGGCGAGACCGGCGCCGGCAAGTCGCTGATCGTCGAAGCCGTTAACTTGCTGCGAGGAGGCCGCGCGTCCGCGGACATCCCACGCACCGGCGCCGACGAGGCGGTCGTGGAGGCCACCGTCGAGGTCCCCGACGATCTGCGCGCGCGCGTGCACGGCGTCCTCGAAGGGGCAGGGCTACCGTCCGATGGCGCGCATGTACTGATTCGCCGCGTGATCCAGCGTGGTGGGCGGAGCCGGTGCTACGTCAATGGTGCGCTCACGACGGCCGCGCGGCTCGCCGAGCTCGGTGCCCTCCTCATTGATCTATCGGGACAGCACCAGCACCAGGGCCTGGTCGATCCCGCGCGGCACCTCGAGATCCTCGATCTGTTCGCGGCCGAGACGCACCTGGGCGCCGCGATGGATGCCGCATGGGCCGAGCTCAAGAGCTGCGACGCGATCCTCGCCACCCTCGGTGGCGACGAACGGCAGCGCGAGGCACGCATCGACTACGTTCGGTTCCAGCTCGACGAGCTCGAGGCCGCGAATCTCAAGTCGGGCGAGGACGCCTCGATCGATATCGAGCGGGCACGGCTTGCCTCCGTCGACACGCTGCAGAGTGCGGCCCGCACGGCCGAGGAGCTCCTCTATGGAGGTGATGACAGCGCTCGCGATCGCGTCGCCGGTGCAGCGCGTGAGATCGAGCGCGCCGTGCGCACCGATCCCACGCTCGATGTGGTCGTCCGTCAGCTCGGCGAGATCGGGACCCTGATCGATGACGCCGCTGATCAACTCCGCGGCTACGCCGACAAGCTCGAAGGCGATCCCGAGCGGCTGGCCTACCTCGACGAACGTCTCGCGATGATCCGTCGTCTGACCCGCAAGCACGGTGGCTCGCTCGATGAGGTGATCGCCAAGGCGGAGGGCCTGCGGACCGAGCTCGATGCCCTCACGGGCCGCGACGCCAAGCTGGCGGAGGCGATCGCCGCGCGCACGGCGGCCGAAGGTGCTGCAATCGCGTCGGCCGCTGCACTCACGCGCAGTCGCAGCAAGGCGGCGCGCGTCCTCGAAAAGGAAGTCCACACCGCGCTCACCGAGCTCGGGATGGGGGCCGCGCGGCTGTCGATCGTCGTCGAGCCCCGCGCGCTCGGCCGCACCGGCGTCGATCGCATCGAGCTGATGCTCGCCTCCAACAAGGGCGAGGATCGCCGGCCGCTGGCGAAGGTCGCATCGGGTGGTGAGCTGTCCCGCATCATGCTCGCGCTCAAGCTCTCCCTGCGTCGCGCCGATGAGGTCGCGACCTACGTGTTCGACGAGGTCGACACCGGCATCGGTGGTGCGACCGCACAGGTCGTCGGCGCCCAGATCCGTGCGGTAGCCTCGCTCGATTCAGGACGTCAGGTCCTGTGCGTGACCCACCTGCCACAGATCGCCGCGTACGC
>JAYVWH010000934.1:0-5322 GCA_043786265.1 Kofleriaceae bacterium
GTGACGACGTGATTGGCCTCCGAGAGCGCGATGCTGAGCACCCCGTCCTTCTGGACCCTCTCGACCTTGCTCACCAGTGCCTCGGTCGAAGCCGTGCCGAGCGTGAAACCATCGAGGAACGTGCCCATCGACGCCTTCTCGGCACCGAACAGCGTGTCGAGCGACGCGAGCTTCGTCTCGCGCTCCTTGGCATTCTCCTTTGCCTCGCGCGCGGCCTCGGCCTCGTACTCCTCGAGCTGCTTGCGGTCAGCGCGCGTCTCGCGGGGGGCGCCGAGCCCCAGCCCGAGATCCGCACCCGCCGACTTGCCCTTGAGCGCGTCGCGGATGCCGAGCCCGAACGGGGCCGCGGTCAGCAGGGACATCACGATCACCGACGTCGGAATGCGCATGCGGCAGACGCTATCATTCGCCCGCCGCGAGTCAACGAAGACTTCGTGACGTCGCTAGAGCTTGGCTTCGTAGAAAAGCCAAAGAGTTAGCTCGGGATCCGGCACTCGCTGAATGGTGGACAGCCGCTTGTCGAGCCAGAACTTCGCGTCGAGGCGGACCCGGACGGTGTCCCGCTCCCGGACCTTCTGGGCGACATCCGCGAGCGCCGCGACCGAGCGCTCGAGGTACGTGTTGTCATTGATCGCCTCGTCGAGGTACCGCACGCGCACGCGAAGGTGGGTGTCCTTCGACGGACGGTAGTAGCCGACGAACCACGCGGCCACGTCCTGGCGGAACTTGGTCTTGAGCTCCATCTGCGTGTTGTCGTCGAGCAGCTGGTGCTCGAGCTGGATAGTTCCCGACATGCGCTTGTTCGGCTCGTAGGTCGCGCGCACGATCGTCTGCAGTTGCATGCCGGCGCACGGGATCGGCTCACCACTCTGGGTGGTGTCGCTCGTGATCTCGAAGCACTGGTTGTGACCGGACATTGCGAGGTTCTTGTCCTGAAAGCGCTCCCACAGGCCGAGCCACAGCTCGGGCGTGGTCTTCACGTTGACGCGGACGTAGGTGTCGATCTTCGGGCCGGCCTTGAAGGCTGGCGTCGTGCCCGCGGCCGGGATGTCCTTCGCGCTAGGGTTGATCCACACATCGGCGAGCGCGCGGATCACGATCTCCTTGTTCGTGCGGGTGTAGCGCACGCGGCCACCGGCCTCGTCACGCGCGCGCTGGCCTTCGAACTCATCGGACTCCGCGATCGGGCGGCCGTACGGGTTCAAGAAGTCGGTCGAGAAATAGCGCGCGATGACCTCGATCTCTTCCTTCTTGCGGGTCGCCGTCATGCGCAGGAGCGCCGCGGGACCACCGCCACCCTTGGCGGGCGTCAGCGACGGATCTTGCTTGGGCATGGCGTCGAAGCTGACCGCCGCCTCGCCGAACAGATCGAGCCAGCCGCGGCCGAACGCGAAGTTCGCACCGACGGCGCCGAACCGCTTGCCCGTTGGCAGCCGCGACCACTCCTGGAAGTCGAGGTCGATGCCGCCAACCAGGTTGGTCTCCTTCGCACCGTAGCCCGTGATACCGACCGTGTTCCGACGATCCGCGAAGTAAGCAATGTTGCCGCCGGCGAGCCGCTCTTGAAAGACATTGGGCAGCGTCGCGAACGAGTGACGTGACGTGGCCGTCAGCAGATCACCGTCGGGCTTGACGAAGACAACGGGCGCATCGCAATTGGGATCGTTGTCGTCGTGCGGATCCTTGCATTTGCCACGGTCAACCAGCTCGTACTGGTAGATCGAGCGCCGCGACACCGAGCCGAACGCGTAGGCCTGCAGCCAGCCGGTCGCCAGCTCGATCTTCTTCGCACCCACGCCCGCCCCGAACAGACCATCGCGCCACGCGAAGTCCGGGGTGATGTGCTCGTCCCCGCGCTTGCCGGTACACGGCGACGAGATCAGCTCGCCCTGCGACTCCTTGCACGCCGTCGCGAGATCCGACGAGTAGAACAGCTGATCGTCGAGATAGAGCCCGTTCGGCGAGTACGCCGACGAGTTGTCGAACACGAGGCGCTGGCCAAAGCCCGCGCGATAGGTGCCGCCGATCGCCGCGAGCGAATCGGTCTCCCATTTGACATACGCCTTCGGCGCGTGAAACTGCAGGCTGCGTTGCTCGGCGACGAGCGCACCGCGCGCTGGATCGTAGACAGGGTCACCGATCTCGAGGCGCGTGGTCGTGATCGCCAGACCAGCGACGAGGTGTCGCATGGCGGTGACGCGTGCACGCAGCCCGAGCGGCGGGACAAATGGATCCTGCGGCGAGTACGGGCTGAAGTCATGCGGGGTGGCGCGGGTCATCGCGCGGACCCAGCCGTGCGCGGTGAGCTTGTTGTCGGCGGCTTCGCGCACGATCAAGAACGACGAGATACCGAGCAGCTTCTCCTCGGAGAGTGCACCGGCGGTGACCAGCTCGGCCGGATCCTTGATGCGGCCGCGGTTCAGTGTCCGGTACGCGATGATCGCGTCGACATCCTCGTAGGTGAGGTTTGGCAGCGTGTAGAGCTCGTTGCGGTCGGCCGACGCGAGATCGACGCCGCGCGACAGCAGATCGAGCAGCTCGTTGTACGTGTCTTCCGTGATCGTGCCCGCAGAGAGCAGATCCTGAAGGTCGCCTTCGTCATCGACATCGATGAACGACTCGTACGGCGCGGCATGCGCGACCGACGTGGCACACGCGAGAGCAAGGAGGCTACTGATCGCGACGCGCACCCGATGGAAAACTAACACGAAGCCGCGGCGTGTCGGGGCGGCGTTACGACTTCGGGGCGTTGTGGGCCCAGGTCGAATACGGCGCGGCGAGCAGATTTGCGTTGTAGTAGCGCGGATCGTCGGAGACCTCGCGGCCCACCCACGGCGGCAGCTCGACGGTGTCGGCCTCGGATTCGAGCTCGACCTCGGCGACGACGAGACCGTCGTTGTCCCCGTGGAAGATGTCGATCTCCCAGGTGCGGCCTGCAACGTCCTCGGTGTAGCGGTGCTTGTCGATCAGCGGCCGCTCGCACAGCGTGTCGAGCATCAGCTTGGCGTCGACGAGCGGGATGTCGTACTCGAGCTCGACGCGGGTGATCCCCGTCGTGATGCCCTTGATCGTGAGCTTGCCTGCGTCACCGGCGACGCGGACGCGCACGACACGTTCAGCGTGCGAGCTGAGATAGCCCTGCACCAGGTGCACGCCGGGCCCGGAGGGACTCCAGCGCGCGCGATCGACGAGGTACTTCCGCTCGATCTCGTGCGACAAGAACTACGAGCCGCCCTCGAGGGTCAGCGCGATGATCTTGTTGTCTTCCTTGGCAGCCTCGTCGGCGCCCGCAAGGGCCTTCTTCTGCTCGGTGATGTTGGGCCAGGTGTCGGCGGAACCGGCAGCGCCCTTGAGGTGATCGGGCCACGAGGCCGTGTCGATCTCCGCTGCCTTCTTCGCGCCGCTGACGAGGGCGTTGATGTCCTTGTAGACGGCCCACTTCGTCGGCAGCTCGCTCTCCTCGAAGATTGCCGTGGTCGGGCACTCGGGCTCGCACGCGCCGCAGTCGATGCACTCGTCGGGGTGGATCGCGATCGAGTTCTTACCCTCGTAGAAGCAGTCGACCGGACAGACCGCGACACAATCGGTGTACTTGCACTTCACGCACGGATCAGCGACCACGTATGCCATGGGCGCAATCTAGCCAATCTTCATCCGAAAGTGCAGAGTGTCGCCCCATGAAGTGGCCCCTCTTTGCCGCGGTATTTGGCGCGCTCGCCGCCTGCCAATCCGGCAATCAAGACGCCCCACCGCGACCGTCGTCCGGCAGCGCCACGACGGTGATCTCGCTGCCCAAGGCGGTGGTGAACGACGCCTACCGGTCCGACATCACCACGCTGTGCGATGTGGTTCATCTGTCCGAGGCCGACAAGATGCCCAAGGACGAGCGCTGGCCGATCATCGCGATGTGGCTAGGCCCACATATCAAGACATCTGACGGCCACGAGTTTCTCGTGGCCATCCAGCCGCTCCAGGGCGAAGCAAAGGCCCTCGCGCTCGAAACGGAGGCAAAGCGAGTCGGCTTGACGACATGTGCGCTCGTCGACGAGTGGCGTCAGTAAGCGACGGGGTAAGGTCCATGATCGCAAGGACCGGCGAGCCGGTCCGCGCAGCAGCGCGGGAGGCGATGATACCATTGGTGCCGTGCGAGGGCTTGGTGTCGTCGTGGTCGTGGCGCTTGCCCGCGCTGCACACGCGCAACCCGCGCCCGAGGCGCCACCGGAATCGCCGGCCGAAGTTCCGGTCGAGGCACCGCCCGCGCCGGCGCCGTCGCCTGCTGAGGTCGCATTCGCACAAGGCCGCGAGCTGCTCGATGCGGGCAAGCCCGCCGAGGCGTGCGCGAGGTTCGAGGAATCGATCAAGCTAGATCCGGACGCCGCGGGCACGCTGCTCAACCTCGGTCTGTGCAGCCAGCGCCTGGGGCGCACAGCGACCGCGCTGGCGTGGTTTCGCAAGGCGCAGTTCCGGTCGGCCGAGACGAGCATGACCGACTACGAGGACGTCGCGAAGAACAGCACCTTCATGCTCGCGGTCCGCGTGCCGACGCTGCGCATCCTCGTTTCGGCGAAGGCACCGACCGGCTTCACCGTGTTTCTCGACAACAAGCAGGTCGCCGACATCGAGCTCGGCAAGGTCGAGGTCGATCCGGGACCGCACGCTGTCGAGCTGCGCAGCCCAGCTGCAACGCCCGTGCGCGTCGACATCACGCTCAACGATGGTGACAAGCGCGATGTCACGCTTGCCCCGCCGCCACCGAAGGTCGTGTTCGTCGATGTGGATCGCGGCGTGGCGCGGCGCCGCCTCGCGTACATCATCGGCGGTGCGGGGCTTGCGATGTGGGGCGGCAGTCTCGCGGTGTCGCTCGTCGCGCGCAGCGACTATCGATCCTCCGATCATCCCGAGGATTGGCAAGACGCGAAGCACCTCGCGCGGTATGGCGCGACGAGCCTGTTTGTCGTTGGAGCCGCGGCGATTGCGGGCGCGGTGGTCCTTTACGTCAAGGCGCCGGGCACCGAGCGCGTCGAGCGCACGGCACTGACGCCGGTGGTCGGTCACGATCAGCTCGGACTGGTGGTGCATGGCGCGTTTTGAGATCGCCGCTGCGGTCGCTCTCGCCGGCCTGCTCGCGGGTTGCGATAGCGTGTTCGGCCTGACGGGCGAAGCGAAGCCCTGCGACGTCGGCTCGTTCGCGGCCGTGACGCCCGTCGATGTCACCGCCGCAGAAGCGTTCTCGTTCGATTGGGACGAGACGTTCGGTGTGATTTCAATCGACGGTTCGACGTTCGAGATCGATCCGGTGACGAGCGTCGTGACGCCGACCGA
>JAYVWH010000935.1:0-3028 GCA_043786265.1 Kofleriaceae bacterium
AGGGTGAGCATGTTGCGAAAGCGCAGCAAGGTGCGGGCCACGCCGTACTCAGGAAAACGCCGCTGGCATGCGCGATGCTGCATGTGGACGCGGAGGTTCAGATGACGAGAGCACACCGCGTTTCCGCATACGTATTCGCCGTAGCGGCATCGCTCGCTGGCTGTGCCGGCACGGGCGACGTCGAATATTCGGGACAAGTGCAGGTCAGCTCGCCCGAGCTCGTCGAGGTCAGCCCCGGCGTGCAGGTCATCGCAGACGCCGACGAGCCATTGTTCTACTCGGAGGGCCACTACTGGCTCTACCGCGAGGGCTACTGGCTTCGCTCCGACGACTATCGCAACGGATTCGTGCGCGTCGATCTGACCTATGTGCCCGAGCGCGTCCGCGTGATCGATCGCCCGCAGGTCTACGTGCAGTATCGCCGTCACCACCAGCGCGACTACGAGGCGCGTGTGCGCACGCAGAATACACGCTCGCGACCGGAGCCGCAGGGCACGTCTTATCCACCGCCGAACCAGCGCAGCCCCTCGACGCCAGGCGCGGACACCGGGCACCGCGATGAGCGACCGTATCCGCGGGCGGCAAACCCGACGCAGCCGACGCCGACGCCGACGTATACATCACCCAACGATGTTCATGGCAATCCGATGCCGCAGCAGCACATGCCCAACGTCGAACGGCCGCACGACGACCGCGGCCCCGAGCATGCACCGCCCGGACAGGCGGGTCGTCCAGGACCGCAACCCAACCCCGTCCCCGTGCCGCCACCGCAGACGCAGCGCCCCGAGGATCACGGCGATCCCGGCGATCACCGGGACCACGACATCAAGGACGATCACGATCACGACAACCGACCCGAGCATGCACCACCGGCTCACACGGGTCGTCCAGGACCGCAACCCATCCCGGCTCCCGTTCCCCCACCGCAGACGCAGCGGCCCGATGATCACGGCGATCGCGACGACCACAAGGACAAGGGCCACGACCGCGATCACGACAAAGACAAAGACAAAGACAAAGACAAGAAGAAGCACTGACGCGGTCACGGCAACCAACGCTCGCGAGGCAATGGGCTTCGCGGGCGTTGTTCGTTCTACAGCCGCAACGAGCGACAGGCACCGATCAAACAGCCGACACCGAAGTCGACCGCGGTCACCGCGAACGCGGTTCCCAGCGACGCGCCCACCGTGAAGTCCTGGACCTGCGACGCGATCACCGTGGTCACCGCCAGGTCGGCGACGACCGCACCCACGAGCAGTGGTACCGACAGCTGGGTCTCGCGCTTCCACAACGCGACACCGGTCACGCAGCCCGTGGTTGCCCCCATCGACAGGGCCGCGGCGAGCACGAGGGTAGCAGGGCGGTGCACTGCGCCGATCATAGTGGAAGAGCAGGCCCGGTTCGCGCGTTTTTCCGCCGAAGAACAAGTCGAGGTCGTGTCGTGGAGCGGATCGTGATCGAGTTTGCAGGAACGTTCGAGGCGGCACTGTGGTGCAAGCTGCTGCGTGATCGCGGCGCTACCGGGCATCAGGTCGCGTGCAGCCTCGGGCGCAGCGAGGGGTACGTGAACAACCTGATCCGGATCCTCGAACGTGCATCGCTCTCTATCCTGATGCGCTGGCGCGCCGAGCAGCAGACCGGGACCTCGCTCTTGCCGGTGTGTGCGACGGACTGGCTGATGCAGATCTGCGTGCTACCGCACTCGGCGCAAGACGAGGAGCTCGCCCACCGGGTCTCGCGCCTGACCGTCGCCCTGCCGAGCTAACTCAGCGCAACCAGGGCGTTCGCCAACCCGGAACGTGCGCCAAGTCCGGCCTTGCGAGACCGCCACAGATCCGAAACACTCGAAGGATGTATCGCGACTCGGCGAACGCGCTCGACGAGAAGGACCGCGCAGTCGGCGCGATCTTGATCAGCGAGGCGTTGATCGATCATTGCGCCCACGCAGACAGCGTCATCCGCGACACGAGCACGGAGCGCAACGACCGCTGGCGCACGCTGATCGGCGTGCACGACACCTATCCCGAGATCTGGCGTCACCTCGATCGCGCTCGCGGCGTGCTCGCGAGTCGCGGTGCAAACACCGCCTCGTACGACGAGATGCGACCGCTCGCACGCCGCGCACCGACGAACGCCGAAGGCACCGAGCTCGACAAGGCCGCACTTGAAGATGCACGCCGCGCCGTCGAGGAGCTCAAGCTCGCGGCGCCGGGCGCGGACTGGGTCGCCATTCAGAAGCGCACCGCAGGCCTCGTCGAGCTGCCGCTGTCGCGCGCGAAGAATCAGCGGACGTTGCTGTTCGCGGTCGGCACACTCTTCATCGCAGTGGTCGCCGCCTGGGGCGTCGGTATGATCCCGGAGCGCAAGGTCAACCGTCGCGAGGCGATGCGCCGTGACCTCGTCGAAGTGACGATGCAGCGCAAGGTCCGCATCGAGATGGTCCGGATCGAGCTTGGCGTGTCGTGCAATGCCGAAGGCGCCCGCGAGCTGACCAAGCTCCTGATGATGGACGGACGGACAGCAGATGCGCGTGCGTTCGGCCTCGGCTACCTCGCCCGGTGTGGCGACGACTCGGTCGTCGACAACTGGGTCCACGCGCCCGATCCCAACCGGCACTAACCGGGTAGATTCGGCGCGTGTCGCGCCTGTCCCCCCTGTTGCTCGTCGCGCTCGCCGCCTGTCCTGCGCCCGCCCGGCCCCGCCCGAGTGGTCCGCTCGTCACAACGGCCGAGCAGTCGGGCTGGGTCAAGACCGGGCGCTACGACGAGGCGGTCCGCCTGTGTCACGACTTCGCGGCGACCTACGCGGGCGTGAGCTGCGAGGACATTGGCCGCACCCTGGAAGACCGGCCGATCGTGGCGCTCGAGATCACGCGCGCGCCTGGTAAGCCGACGATCTACGTGCAGGCGGGCGTCCACGCTGGTGAGATCGAAGGCAAGGACGCGGGATTCTGGTTCCTGCGCGATCTGCTCGACGGCAAGGTGGCACCGGGCGCGCTCGCGGCGATCAACCTCGTGTTCGTGCCGTG
>JAYVWH010000936.1:0-3411 GCA_043786265.1 Kofleriaceae bacterium
AGCTTCGACGAGGATACGGCACTGGCTCCGGGAAGCATGGGGATCGCGGACACCCAGGCGCCGCCACCCACCGGTGCTGCGGGAACATCACCGAGAGCATTCGCACCCACACAACTGGAACAGACGACGCCCCCGCCGGACTTCGGGCGGGGAGCGACGGTCCTGTCGACTCCTGCGACCCCCGGCGTGGGGCGCGACACGATCACGCAAGGCGCGCGCGGCTACGCCGAAGGACAACGGATCGATCGCTACGTACTCGAGCAATGTCTCGGCCGCGGCGGGATGGGCGAGGTTTGGGCGGCCCAAGACACCGATCTGCAACGCCGGGTCGCGATCAAGTTCATCCTGCCAGCGGTCTGGGCGCAGCTCGGCGAGGACGCACGCGAGCTCTTCCGCAGGGAAGCGCAGTCGATGGCGCGGCTCGAACACACGAATGTCGTTGGCATCTACGACCTTCACACTTCGGGGAAGTACGTGACGTTGCAGTTCGTCGGCGGTGGCACGCTGACCCACTGGCTCGCATCAGAGCTCCATAGCACGCGGGCGATCCTCGACCGGTTCATCGAAGCGGGGTCGGGACTGGCCGCCGCGCACGCCGCAGGCTTGGTGCATAGAGACTTCAAGCCCGACAACGTGCTCCTCAAGACAGATGGCACCGCGTGCGTCGCGGACTTCGGTCTGGCGCTGCTGGCTGAGGATCGCGACGCAGAGTGCGGGTATGCGGGGACCCCGCTCTACATGGCGCCCGAGCAGCACCGCGGTGATCCCGTCGATGCGCGCGGGGACCAGTTCAGCTTCTGCGTGGCCCTGTGGATGGCGCTCTGTGGCGAGCACCCGTATGCGGGGAGAGAGCACGCGCACCTGAGCGCCGCCGTACTCGAAGGCCGGCTTCGACCGCCACCGTCACGGACGCGCGGTGAGGCAAGGATCCTGAAGGTCCTCGAGCGAGGTCTCCAGCGCGACCCCGAGGAGCGGTTTACCAGCATGGACGAGCTCGTCGCGCGCTTGCAGCCGCGGCGTCTCGCGAGGCCAGTTATCACGGGTGGGCTGCTCCTCCTGCTCCTCCTGGTCGCTGGCGTGACCAATGCTGTGAGCGCGACCGATCCTCCGCAGCCGTGTGCGCGGGTCGCGGTCACCGACCAGGCGCTATGGTCGCCCGCGATCCGTCAGCGCTTGGTCGCGACGCTCAGGGGCGCGGGGGCCGGCATGGCCATGACCGAGGCCGAGCGCGCGGCGGGCCTCATCGACAGCTATGCGTCACGCATCGTCGACCTCAGGCAACAGGCCTGTCACGCGACGCACGTGGAGCAGACGCAGTCGACCGAGCTCTACGACCGCAAGATGATCTGCTTGAACGGTAGTCGAGAAGCGGCGCGGCTATTGATCGACCGCCTTGGCGGTGCTCCCCCCGCCGCCGAGGTCAAGCGGGCTCTCCGTGCGGCCGAGCGACTACCCTCACTCGACGATTGTGCGAACGACGAGCAGCTCATGTCGAGCATCGCGCTGCCGGTCGATCCCGTGGAGCGCGCACGCGCGGACAGCGCCGAGA
The DNA here is from genome assembly GCA_043786265.1 of Kofleriaceae bacterium. Taxonomy (GTDB): domain Bacteria; phylum Myxococcota_A; class Polyangia; order Haliangiales; family Haliangiaceae; genus JABFXX01. Next base: position 1,550 of record JAYVWH010000936.1, read on the forward strand.
GTGAGCGGCAACGCGCGCTGGTGCTCGCCAACCTTGGAGACACTTCGGGCGCGCAGGCCAAGCTGCATGAGCTCGAGGTAGGGCTCGGTGACACGCTCCCGCAAGTACGCGCCAAGCTCGCGTGCATGCAGGCGAGCTACCACGAGGTGGGGGCGCAGTTCGACGACGCGGCCGCCGCCTACGACCGATGCGCGGCGCTCGCGGCGACGGCCAACGATCAGGATCTCCTGGTCACCGCGTGGATCGGCTCGATGGGCGTCGAAGGGTTTTACAAGGGGGATCATCGACGCGCGCTCGACCGCGGTTCGATGATCTCGACGGCTCTTGCGGGCGGCAAGCGGCCCGCCAAGCTGAGGGCGCTGTTCTATCAGAACCACGCGCTCCTCCTCGAGAACGCCGGGGACGACGCGGCCGCTCTGCGCGACTACGAGATCGTGATCCCGGTGTTCCGCGACGAGATGAAGGATTCCCTGGGCCTCGCCGCGATTTATAACAACATGTCCTCGATCTATTCGAGCCGGCGCGACTTCACCAGGGCACTCGAGCTTCAGCGCAGCTCGTTGGCGCTGCGCGCATCCGCGCTCGGGCCGACTCACCGCGACGTGCTGACCGCCCGCGCGAACATCGCCAGCACGCTGATCAACTCGGGAGCCATCGACGAGGGCATGCAGGGGCTGCGCGCTTTGCTGCCGGAGGTGAAGGCAAGCCTGGGTCCGAAGCACCCACTCACCGGCATCGTGCTGGCCAACCTCGCGCGCCAACTCGAGGTTGACAGCAAGTTCAGTGAAGGCCTGGCGCTCGCGACCGAAGCCCTCGCCATCCGGATCGAAGTGAACGGCCCCGACCACGTCGACACCGCGCGCGCGTACAAGCTCGTCGGAGGCGCGTATGCCGGCCTGGGCCAGCTCTCTCGCGCACACGAAGCGCTCGCGACCGCCCTCGCGATCTACCGCAAGGCACAGCCGGGGCAGGTCGCCGTCGCAACTATGCTCGACAGCCTCGCCTCGGTGGCGTCGCGTCAGGGCAACCACCGGGAGGCGTTGCGGGAGTCCCAGGAGGCGGTCGCTCTCCTCCATGCGCTGCCCGCGACTTCCTCCGAGGACCTCGCGACGATGTTGACCAAGCTTGCGGAGCGAGCCGTCAGCGCGCGCCAGCCGGTGCTCGCGTGCACCGCGTACCAGCGCGCGCGGACGGTCCTCGCCGCCGAGCCAGCGGTCGCGCGCTCGGTCTTCGCCGGGACCGGCAAGGCCCTCGCGCGATGCGCATCGCCGGGCTCCGGAGCGTGAGCCGGCCGACGAGACGAAGATCGCTGTGATCGTCCACGCGGTCCCGACGCGACGCGTGGCTACAGGCGTACGACGAAGCACCGAACCCGAGAGTTCCGAGTCGTCTAAGACTCTAAACTCTCGGGCAAAGCTGGCGGAGCGGAGCGTGCAGGTCACGTCGAGGCTGGTGGCGGCATCGTCGTACTCGATCGTGAAGCCCCGTGCCTTCGTCGCATCGGCGTACTCTTGAGAGTCGGTCACAGCGACGGCAAACGCCGCCGTCGGCCTCGATGCTCCGAGTAGCTTGTCGAGTGCGGCGATGCTGCTGCCGCTCTGTATGTTGTCGTCGACGAGGACAATTGTCGTTGCCCGCGGAATAGCGGTCGCCGTACGAACGAGCCCTTCGAAAATCTGGTCGGCCGTTCGACGATGTCCCTGGGTCTTCGCCACGACTGGCTTGCGCTGCACTGCGAGCACGACGACGCTTCCGAACCCGACACCGGCGAGAGCACGACAGAGGCGCAAGGTGCGAAAACGCGCGGTCTCGATACCAGCATCGCGGTCACGTACTCGATCGCGTTCGTTTGATCGACCTGT
>JAYVWH010000937.1:0-8125 GCA_043786265.1 Kofleriaceae bacterium
CCCTTCAGAAGCAGCGCGATCCGATCGTCAACGCGTTCAAGGTCTCCGATCTTCAGCACCTCGCAGCCGGTATGCAGCAGCTCGTGCAGTGGATGACCCTGCCGTCGTCGGCCAATAACGACAAGCTGGCCAAAGGCCTGATGGAGGAGCTCGAGAAGACGCTCGGCCCCGTGTTCGGAATCAACCCGGACGCCGCCGAGCAGGCGCGCCGCGAGCAGATGAAGGCCGACGTTCAGAAGACGCTCGACGACGCGTTCCGCGGCAAGGACTTCGCGGCGACGCTCAAGAAGAAGAGTTAGCTACTCGAGGACGCCGCTCTCGGCGAGCTTGCCGATCTCGCGGAACTCCATGCGGATCGCGCGCTCGATGTGATCGTGCGACAGGCCGACTCCCTCCTCTGCCGCGAGGAAGGCCGCGCGCAGGGCCGCGTTGCGGATGTAGCCACCGGACAACCGGAAGCGCTGCGCGAGGTCCGCGTAATTGATCTTACCGTCGATCGGAACCTGCGGCGGGATCAGTGAACGCCACAGCTGCTCGCGCATTTCCTCGTCGGGAAATGGAAATGTCATGCGGTAGGTCAGGCGCCGCCTGAACGCCGGATCGATCGCCTTGCCGAAGTTCGTGGTGAGGATCGCGATGCCCTCGAACGTATCGAGGCGCTGCAGGAGGTAGTTGACCTCCATGTTCGCGTAGCGATCGTTGCTCGACTTCACCTCGGTGCGCTTGCCAAACAGCGAGTCGGCCTCGTCGAATAGCAACATGACCTGCCCGTCCTCCGCTGCATCGAACAGCATGCCGAGGTTCTTCTCGGTCTCGCCCAGCCAGCGCGACGAGATCCGTGAGACGTCGACGCGATAGAGGTCGAGGCCCAGGTCGCGCGCGATCACGCCAGCGACCATTGTCTTGCCCGTGCCGGGGCTGCCGGCGAACAGTGCGGTGATGCCACGCGCAGTGGTGAGCGACTTGTCGAAGCCCCACGCCTCGAACACCTTGCGACGGTGCCGTACACGTGCGGTCAGCTCGAGCAGCGAATCGACGATGTCCTCGGGCAACACGATGTCGGCCCAGCTCGCGAGCCGGTGCACTCGCGTCGCGGTCTTGCCGAGCCGGTGCTCGAGATGCTGGCGCACCGTGTCGTCGAGGTCGCGCAAGCACGCCGCCGGATCGGCCGGTGGGTCGGGCCGGCGCGCGATCTCGACGCATACGCGATCGATGATGCCGGGACCGACGCGATAGCGCGACGCCAGGTCACTCGCATCCGAGAGGCCGATGCCGTAGCGGTCGAGCGCGGCCGTCCATGACTCGGCACGTTCGTGTTCGCTGCGCGCCGGGAGATCGAGCAGCAAGTAGCCTGGATCGAGCATGATCTCGGCGTCGGGTGGCAGTCGCACCGCAAGCGGCCCGGGATGACGGCGCAGCACGGCGCCGACCTGGACCTTCTTGTCCGGATCGTCGCTGCCGACCAGCTCGAGCCCGTCGACGCACGGGACGAGGCCACGTAGCAGCGCGCGGCGCAGGGCCCCCTCGAGCGCCGACGCAAGCACCTGGCTCTCGCGCGGCAGGTTGCCGACATCGATGATCGCGAGCGAGCGCCCCGCACGTGCGGCGAGCGAGACGAGCAACGTGTGCCGTCCGGCGCCGGTGCGGCCGCGCACGACCAGACGCGCGTAGGCGCCGTCGCGCGGTAGGGCGAGGAACTTCATCGCGCGGACGATCAGCTCGCGCGGCATCTGCAGCTCGTCGAGGTCACGGTCGACGTGACGAACTTCGAGCTCGCGATCGAGCTCGCCCTCGTAGCTGCGATTCGCGACGAAACGCACGACGAGTGGATCGACGGACAGCAGCGCGCCCGGACGCTCGCCGGTGACACTGACGAGCCCGTAGCGGCGCAATGGCCTGTCCGCATCGAGCTCGCGCGTGATCTGCCGCTGGAACGAATCGCCGATCAGTGACACGAGTAGCTGCTCGTCGATCAGCGGGCGCCTCGGATCGTTCGCAAGGATCTTGTACATGCGCGCGATCTCGCCGCGCAGGCGAGGCGCGACGATGCACATCAGGATCATCACGCTGATCGGCCGCAGCTCGAAGTCGCGCGCGAGCGACTCGATCGATGTGGCACGGCCCGAACGAGTCTGTTCGGATTCGACCAGCAGTTGTTCCACCGCAGCCACCTGCGACCGGGCGATCGCGAGGTAGTCCTGCGCCTCTCCCCCGCCAACGCCGAGAAGCCCGAAAACCTCGGACTCGAACGGCGGACGCTCCGGGTCCTGCCGCGCGAGCCGACCCGAGTCCCAGGCCTGCGCGATCGCGAAGTGCGCGCGCGCAGCGATCAGTTGCAGACGCAGCTCGATGGACTCCGCGAGCTCGGAGATCGTCGCGCCGGGCTCGGCCGACACTGGATCGAGGCAGTGCAGCGGCTCGTCCGGCAGTTGATCTGGGGCCTGCGTCTCCACGTGCCGGCGTGATCCTAGCGTACCCAAGCGGTGCTAGGATCGTCCTCGGTGGCATCCGACCGACGCCGGCGGATCTTGCGCTTCTTCGGGGCGCGCGGCGATCTGCTGGCAGCAGAGTCGCCTGGCATCGTCGTCTACGACTCGTTCGGACGCGAGCGAGTCCGCACGCAGGTCGAGGGCTTCCTCGATATCGCGCCGGTGGGCGACGAGCTGTGGGTCGTCACGCCCGGCAAGCTCGTGCGGCTCTCGGCCATCGATGGCCGCGAGCTTGCCGTCGAGCCGCTCGAGTATCTCGATCCAAATGGCCGGTTCATGCTGTCGAGCACTGCGCCGCAGCTGCCGGTGTGGCACTCCCCGCAACCGGTCCTGCTGCGGGCCAAGCCCGCTCGCATCGAGGTGCCCGGTCCCAGCGGAGAGCTCGCGTTTCCGATCGCGGATGGCCGGTGGCTGATCTGGCAATCCGGTCAGCTCCGGCTATGGCGCACGATCGGAGAGGCGTGGCGCAAGCCGATCGGTGATCCGGGCTCGCGTGCTGTCGATGCGCAGCTCGTACTCGAAGGCCGGTTATTCGTGCTGGCGCAGCGCCGCGCGACCGACGATGTGGGCGAGGTTCGGCTCAGCGTCGTCGGCGTCTCCGATGGCGCACAGACCACGCAGCTACGCATCCCGGCGGTCAGCCAGCTCGCATTTGCCGCGCGGCGCGGCCTCGCAGTGGCGCGCACGCAGGATCGGCTGAGCTTGATCGACCTGCGGTTTGGTCGGTGGATCCGCGACCTCATGCTCCCCACCGGCGTCACCGAGATCGCCGTCGACGAAGGTCTGCAGCGCATCGCGCTCGCGAGCGATGGCGGCCTCGAGCTGGTTCGCCCGGACGCGCTCGAGGCCCCGCCGCGAAACGACGCCGAGTCATCGCTCGGCGGCGACGGTGCGGATGCCGGCACCGGCACGAGCCACGCGATCGAGGTCGTCAGCGAGCCCGGACCGCGCGAGGTCGAGCAGGAGGCGTCCGCTCAGGAAACCGCGGCCGGCCCCGCCGTCGACGAGGACGAGCCGTTCGACACCAGTCCGCTCGCTCGTTTCATTCCGGTGTCGGTGACCACCACCGCGACGCCCGCGGAGATCAAGCAATCGCTCGATCTGCGGCTGCAGTGGGTCGGCGCACGCACGGCCGTAGGCATCTCGGAAGCGTGGGACAACGGCCGCATTTCGCGTCCCGATCCGACACGGCCGCCGTTCGCGTACGAAGTCGCGGGTCTGCTCGGTCTCGCGACGGGCCTCGCTGGCGAAGACGTCGCGGGCGCGAACAACATGCTGCTCGCGACCGAGCAGCTCGTGAAGGCTGCCACGCGCCAGCGGCAGAACCGTCTGTTGCCGATCGACGTGCTGCAGCGCGACTTCAACCTCAGCGACATCGCGATCGCGATCCTGTTCACCGTCGTCGCACCTCGCCTGCGTGGCGAGCTCGCGCGGCTCTATGGCATCCTCGCCAACGATCCCGGCCGGCCGCTCGTCGACGAGCATCTGGTCGGTCTCGTGCTCGGCCCGGGCTACGCCGAGGAGATCGCGCGAGAGCTCGATGGCGATCGGCCGCTGCGCCGCTATGGCCTCGTCCGTGTCGGCGGCGGCGACCGCCCGTTCGCGTCGCTCATGGTCGATCCGCTCGTGGTTCGCTACATCGCGAATCAGCCGGCCGAAGGCGAACCCGATCAGTACCTCGTCGTCCGGGCTTCGGACCGTGACCTCGAGGAGATCCATGTTCCGCGCGCGCTGATCGTGAAGGCACTGCGGTTCCTGTCGAGTGCGCGTGAGGACGAGCCTGCGCGCGTCGTCGTGCGCGGTCGGACGGGTGGCGGCCGGCACACGCTACTCGCATCGCTCGCGCATCGCGCAGGTCGCGACCTCGGCATCATCGATCTCGCGACCGTCCCGCGCGAGGCTACCGTCCTCGCCAGCGTGCTCGAGGCGGTGCTACGTCGGGCGCTCCTCCGCGGTCTCGTCCCGTGCGTCGATGGCCTCGAGATCGTCGGCATCGACGATCCGGACATGCGAACGCAGGTCTCTGCAGTGCTGCGCAATCACCCCGGACCGATCTGCGTGCGCCTGCCGCCGGACGCGCAGGTCATCCTCGACCCGGGCTACCTGATGCTCGACGTTCCGATGCGCAACGAGCAGCAGCGCTCCGAATCCTGGGCTGCGGCACTGTCGCGACATCACATCGAGCTCAGCGATCCTAGCGAGCTCGCGGCACGTTACCGCGTCGGCCCCGGCATCATCGACCGCGTCTGCACCGAGGTCGCGCGCCGACCCGACAAGCCGACGGAGCCGGCGGGCTGGATGCGTTCACTCGATGACACCGTGCGCCAGCATCTCGAGAATCGGCTCGGCAAGACCGCGTCCCGCGTGCACCGGCTCGCGAGCTGGGCTGACATCGTATTGCCCGAGGACATCGTCGATTCGCTCCTCGAGCTCACGGCGCGCGTGCGCCACCGCAAGACGGTCTACGAGCAGTGGGGCTTCGACAGGTCGATCACCACGGCACGCGGTATCACTGCCCTGTTCCAGGGGAGTCCGGGCACCGGCAAGACGATGGTCGCGGGCGTGATCGCGCGTGATCTCGGTCTCGAGGTCTATCGCGTCGACGTGTCGCGCATCACCTCGAAGTGGATCGGTGAGACCGAGAAGAACCTCGGCTCGCTGTTCGACGCGGCCGAGGATGGCCAGGTGTTGCTCCTGTTCGACGAGGCCGACTCGCTGTTCGCAAAGCGCACCGAAGTGAAGTCGAGCGTCGATCGCTACGCGAACATGGAGGTCAACTACCTCCTGCAGCGCCTCGATAGCTTCGAGGGCATCGCGATCCTGACCACGAACTTTGGCAATGCGATCGATCCGGCGTTCAAGCGTCGTCTGACCTATCGCGTCACGTTCCCGTTCCCCGACGAGGAGATGCGCGAGCAGTTGTGGAAGTCGCTGATTCCCGCGCAAGTCCCGGTCGCGGGCAAGCTCGACTTCGCGACGCTCGCGCAGCGCTTCCGCCTGTCGGGTGGCTACATCCGTAACGCGGTGCTGCGTGGCGCGTTCCTCGCCGCCGAGGAAGGAACCTCGCTCACGCACGAGCATCTCGAGCGCGCGATTCGCATGGAGTACCGCGAGATCGGCAAGCTCGCCGACTCTGGAACCCTCGAGTAACGGATGTGCGCGACGCCTCCCCGATCATCCGGTACGGGCGGCGATCGCAAGCCCTAGCTTTGCTGGGGCGCGCAGCACTCCCGCAGGGAGTGCGGAGTCGATCAACGGGCCCTGGCGAACCGTGGATCGCATGGCTAGGGTGACCAAGATGGGAGCTGGTGTGCGCCGCTTGCGCCTCGACGGGATGTTGCGCGACCTCGGTGCACGAACCGAAGAGGAGGCGCACGGCGATGCGGAGGCGGCGATCGCCGCGGGTGTCGCGGCGAAGACCGCTGTCGTACCGAGCGACGCCGGCCGCCCTTCCGGGCCGAGCCTGTGGCCCAGCGGGTCGGGGCCCGGGCTGCGCCCCGCAGACGATGTGCGTGCCGCAGACGATGTGCGGGTCGCAGACGATATCCGCGCCGCAGGCGGTGAGCGGCCCGAGACGATCACCGTCGGCGAGCTCGTGGATACCGCCGCGCGATCGGGCTTCGGGTTCCTCGTCGCCGTGCTCTCGCTGATCGCAATTCCGTTCTTCGGCTTGTCGACGCCGTTTGGCCTCGCGATCGCGCTCGTCGGACTTCAGCTGATGCTCGGACGTGCGCGGCCGTGGCTGCCCAAGAGCGCGCGCGCCCGGCCGCTCAAGATGTCGATGCTCGATCGCATCCTCGGCCTGGTGAACCGCCGCTTCCGCTGGCTCGCCGCGTCGACGCGCAAGCGCTGGCAACCGATGGTGACGCCGCATCTCGTCGGATTTGGCATCGTGCTGCTCGGGCTCGGGCTCGCGCTGCCTCTACCGATACCGGGGTCGAACATGATCTTCATCGGGCCGCTCCTGGTCTACGCGATCGGTTTGCTCGAGGGCGATGGCCTGTGGATCGTGATCGGCCACATCGCGACGCTGATCGATCTCGGACTCGTTGTCGCGTTCGGTGCGACCGTGCTCGCGGTGCTCTCACGCGCATGGCACTGGATCTTCTAGCGCTGCGAGCGCAACAGCTCCGCGATGTCCTTTTGACCCGCGGGATCCTCGAGTACCGTGACCTGCTGGTCGCCTAACCCCCCGTGCTCGAGCATCAGCTCGACTGCGCGACGAGCACCGATCATTCCCGACGCGCGCCCCGGTGCCTGCATCGACCAGTCGCTCACCCCGGCCGCCTTGACCACGTCGCGAATCCAACCGATGTCCTTGCGAAAGCGTTCGTCGGAGTAGCCCTTCGCGTCGCCGAGGCCGAACCAGAGGATGCGCTTCCAGCGCAAGCGCCGGCCCGGTGGGAGCATCATCGTCTCGCCTGCGTCGGCCGTCGCTTTGTTCGCTTTGATCAGGCGCGAGAGCCTGCCGCATAGCCGCCAATCGGCGAGTCCCGCCGCACCGCGCAGTGGGCGGTCGTCGCGGAACACGGGCAGCACGAGACAGTCACGATTGGCCTCGTCCCAGCGCGACAGATCGAGCGGCAGGACCGACAACGCCATGGATCAGTCCTCGGCGGTACGGCCTGCAGCGGTCGCGATGCGATCGAGCACGCCGTTGACGAACGCAGACGACTCGGCGGTACCGAACCGCTTCGCGAGCTCGACGGCCTCGTTGATCACGACTTTCACCGGGACATCACGAAACGCGAGCAGCTCGCACGCGCCGAGCCGCAGGATGTTGCGATCGACGCGCGACATCCGGTCGATACGCCAGTTCTTCGATGCCTGCGTGATCAGATCGTCAATCTCGGCGGCCTTCGTCACGGCTGCGGCGACGAGGTCGCGCGCGAATGCCTGCGACTGCAGCTCGACCTCGAGCTCGAATTCTTCGACCCAGCTGTTCGCAGCGATGGCCATGTCAGTCGCTGCATCTCCATCGCGCGCGTAGAGCAGCTGCAGTGCGTACGCCCGGCCGTTGCGGCGAATGCCGGCGGACATCAGCGACCCTTCTTGGGGCGTGTACCGACGTTGCCGGCGAGGGCGCGGAACAGGGTTGCCATCTCGATCGCGCCGAGCGCAGCGTCGAAGCCCTTGTTGCCGGCCTTCGTACCCGCGCGCTCGAGCGCCTGCTCGATCGTATCGGTGGTGAGCACGCCGAAGCTGACCGGAATCGCAGCGGTGGCGGCCGCGCCTGCGATGCCACGGGCGGCTTCACCGGCGACGTAGTCGAAGTGTGGCGTCGAGCCGCGAATCACCGCGCCGAGCGCGACGATGGCATCGATGCCGCCGCGGTCGAAAGGTCCGGCCTCGCCGGACCGCGCAGCGCCGCGCAGTGGTGCGGAGTGTAGATCGATGACACGACGAACGACCTGCGGCAGCTCCCAGGCGCCCGGGCAGCGAATGATCGTGATGTCGTCCGCGTTGCCACCAGAGCGAACGATCGCATCGAGGGCACCCGCGACAAGCGGCTCGACGATAAGCCCGTTGAACCGGCTCGCGACGATGGCGAAGCGGAGGCCGGCGGCGGAGAGTGTCCCTTCGATGGTGGTCGGCATGCGGGGCCCAGATATAGCAGGGTCTAGGCGGTCTTGCCG
>JAYVWH010000938.1:0-1971 GCA_043786265.1 Kofleriaceae bacterium
GAGAGCATCTTCACGCGCGACGCCGCGGGGTGGATACGGATCAGCAGCGCCTCGAAGTCGAGCTTGCCGTTGGTGGCGATCACGACCTCGCCATCGAGAACGCAGCGGTCGGGCAGGTGCTTCTTGAGCTGGACTTCGAGCTCGGGAAAGTACCTGCCCAGTGGTTTGAGGTCGCGGCTCTGGATGTAGACCTCGTCGCCTGCCTTGAACACCAGGGCCCGGAACCCGTCCCACTTCGGCTCGTAGATCCAATGATCTCCCACGGGAATCTCGCTGCTGAGCTTCGCGAGCATCGGCTCGACGGGCGGCTGAAAAGGTAACGCCAGCGGCACGGGGGAGACGCTACACTACAAGACGTGCTGCGAACGTTGATGCTCGTCGCGCTTCTGCTGCCTGGTGTCGCGCAGGCCGACCACGACGTGTGTCGCCGGGGCACGCCCCATCGCGGAAAGACGATCGATCTCGACGTCAAGGACGCCGACATTCACGACGTGATGCGCCTGCTCGCGGACGTCGGCAATATCAACATCGTCGTCGCCGACACCGTGCAAGGTAAGGTCACACTGAAGCTGAGGCGCGTCGCGTGGGACCTCGTGGCCTGCACGATCGCGTCGATCCACAAGCTCTCTGTGACCTCGAAGGACAAGATCGTCCTCGTCACGAAGCAGTGAGCTACATGCCAGGAGCGGGCTGCAGCACGCCGAGCATGCCGCCGAGCGGATCGCTGAAGATGCCGATGCGGCCAATGCCCGGGATGTCTTCGCCTGCGACTTGGACGTTGGCGCCGAGCTGCTTCGCCTTCTCGATCGTCTGATCCACACTCGCGACCTGGACGTACGGCATCCACGCCTGCGGCATCGGCATCGGCGGCTTCATCACACCCGCGCGGCCTTTTCCGTCGCGCTTGAGGATGTGATACGCGCCCTCTTTCATCTGCATCTTCTCGTCGGTGTAGCCGCCGATTTTCGAGTAGAACTCGACAGACTTGTCCGGGTCCTGGGTGTAGAGCTCGTTCCACGCCCAGTGGTTGGGCTCGCCCTTGAAGTCACCGGTGCTCTCGGGCTTGGCCGGCTGCCACAGCCCAAAGACGCCGCCGAGCGGATCCTTGACGATCGCCATGGTGCCAAACTCGCCCTGCTTCTCGGGCGCGCGCAGCACGTGGCCGCCGAGCGACGTGATCTTGTCCGCGGCCGCTTGGATATCGGTGACCGAGAGATGCGCGACCCAGTGACCGGTTGCGGGCGCACCGGGCGGCGTCTTCAGCACACCACCGATACCTACGTCACCGACGCTGAGCATCGTGTACGTGATACCGGGTCCAAACGGAATCTCGCGCGTCTTCCAGTGAAACAGCTCGCCATAGAACCCGGTCGCCTTCGCGACGTCCGGAGCCATATAGTCGAACCAGACAAACTTTCCCTCACTCGCAATTGCCATCGCCATTCCTCCTGTGAGGAAGCCTCTCACGAGTGCAGTGCGATCGCCGTTCCCTCGTCGACGAAATCCATCGACACGGAGTTGAGGCAGTAGCGCAGACCGGTGGGACGCGGCCCATCATCGAACACGTGGCCGAGGTGTGCATCGCACCGTGCGCAGCGGATCTCGACGCGCCTCATGCCGAGGCTGATATCGCTGATCTCGCGAATGTGCTCGGCGTCGCAAGGCTGGAAGAAGCTGGGCCATCCGGTTCCGGATTGGAACTTAGCGTTCGATGCGAACAGCGGCAGATTGCACAGCCGGCACACGTATGTCCCGGGCTTTTTGTTGTCGAGCAGCAGACCGCAGAACGGGCGCTCGGTGCCCTGATGCAGCATCACGTGCTTCTCTTCCGGCGAGAATCCGGAGGCGAGCTCGGTCACGCGATCGTCGGACAGGCGGGTGACGTCGTAGCCAGAACGGGAGGTCGGCATAACGACAGGTGTACGCGACAATCCGCCAAAAGTTACTGCGCGACCGGCGCGAGCTTGATGA
>JAYVWH010000939.1:0-3273 GCA_043786265.1 Kofleriaceae bacterium
GCTGGGCGCTGAGCTCATTGAACGCGTGCACGAGGTGATGGCCGAGCCCGTGCGCCTGCCCGACGGCGACACCCTCACCGTCACCTTGAGCGTCGGTCATGCCGCCAACTCGAGGGTGTCCGACGCCGAGGCGCTACTCGGTCTCGCCGACGCTGCGATGTACCGGGTCAAAGAGCTGGGCCGAGGGTCGGTCAGCCCGGCCGAGACGCCCAGGGCGGGATCCGACGACCTCGTCGAGTCTCTGATGGCAGGGCACGCCCACCAGGTCCTGAACCGTGCGACCTCGGCGCTCGGCGTTCTCGAGCTGCTGCTCGTCGACGGCGACGACCTCGATCCGGCACAGCGGCGAGCGGTACTCGACACCGGCGTACACGCCGCCGAGTCGATCCGGGAAGAGCTTCGGTCGATGACCGCCGGGATCGTGGCCGAAGTGAGAAACGGTGCCGACGCCGACGGGCCAGCCCTGCACCGGCGCTTCCATGCGGACGCTCTTCCCCGCCAAGTGCGGGCTCGACGCGAGCCCATCGAGCAGGTGCTGCACTCGGCGAGCGCGATACGTATCGCCTACCAGCCGATCGTCGAGCTCGAGACGCGAGACATCGTCGGCCATGAGGCGTTCGCCCGATTCGCGGGTGGGAGACGACCCGAGCTGTGGTTCACCGAGGCCCACGAGGTCGGCCTCGGCATCGAGCTCGAGATCGCCGCGCTCCTTGCCCTGAGCATCGAGGAACTTGTAACGGGCGCCGATCGTCGCGCTCATCGGTAGCGCTAGCTCGACACAGCCCTTCTGGACGAGCGGGGTGCCGCCGCGGGCACACAGCGCGGCGTCGTCATCGACGGGAAGGATCGCGACCGGCTGACCGCTGAGGTCGACGCCCGGGCCGTTCGCCGACACGGCGTCGCCGCGGCCGGTGATGTCGACCTGGGCGTTGTAGTGCGCGCCGATCTCGATGTTGGGCGTCGCGCGGTAGTTCGCGCCGAGCCCCCAGCCGTAGATGAAGCTGTCCTTCGCGTCGAGCGTGAAGATGCCGTCCTTGCGAATGACCTCGGGGTAGTTCGCGAGCCCGCCCCACACGGCGACGGTCGACTTGAGCTGCGCGAAGCCGGCCTGGAACCGTGCACCGACATCGAGGTTCGGCAACACTTCATAGGCGGCGACGATCGCGGGCATCACGATCAGGGCTTCCTGGGCGATGATGTCGTAGCGGGTCGGCGGCGGCGGCTCGCCAAAGTTGGGGAAATCAAAGCCGCCGTTATCCTGCGGCACGAAGTACGGCTTGCCGTTGACCGAGTTCATGTCGCGGTTGGGGTACGCGTTCGTCGTGTACAGACCGAAGCCGACGTGAAGCTTGGGGACCGCGCCGCCGAGATCCGAGACGATGCCGAACGCGGGGACCGGCAGGTAGCTGCCGATGCCGACCGATGGCTTCGAGTTGTTCTCGACGATCGGATAGCGCGAGCCCTCGTAGGCCTCCGCTTCCATGTCGTTGGTGTCGTAGTTGCCGTTTCTGTGGAACGACATCGAGTAGTTGATCGCCGCAAAGCCGAGCGTGATCGTCGTGCCCTTGGACTTCGCGATGCCCGCCGGGTTGAGGCTGATCGCTTCGCCGTCGTCGGCGGCGACCGTCGATGCGCCGGCGCGTGATGTCGACTTCGCTCCCGCACCGGGCAGGAGCAGGCCACCGGCGCTCGCGGACGTCGTGAGGGACAACCCGAGCGCGACCGCGAGGCGACTAAGCTTCATAGGAAGCGAACGCTACCTCACGCGATGCATGCGTATCCAGCGGAGATTGCTGGCTACTGGAGTGGCCACGGGCCGCGCCGGCGGTGCGTGTTCCCGATATGCGTGATGAGGATCGCGATCGCTGCGGGGGTGATGCCGCTGATTCGAGACGCTTGGCCGACGGACAGGGGCCGGACCCGCTCGAGCTTCTCGACAACCTCGTTCGACAGGCCGGCGATGCCCCGGTAGTCGATCCCGTCGGGGACCTTCACGTTGTCGGCGGTCTGAAGTCGCGCCGCGTCGGCCTCCTGGCGGCGCAGATAGCCGTCGTACGACAGCTCGATCTCGACTCGCTCGAGTGCGGCGTCGCTGCCGGTCCATGCGGCGATGCCACCCGCGGCCGCGACCGCTTCGATCGCGCGCCAGTCCAGCTCGGGGCGCTTGGTCAGCTCGGCGAGCGTCGCGCGGCGCGAAACGAGCGGTGCGGAGCCATACGCGGACAGCTGCGCGTTGACCGCATCGGTGCCGACCACGCTCGACTTGGCCGACCGCTCGAACGCCGCGGCGATCTCGATGCGCCACGCCTCGAACTTGTGCCAGCGAACATCGTCGACGAGGCCGAGGGCGCGCCCGGTCGGCATCAGGCGGTCGACCGCGTTGTCCTCGCGCAAGAGGAGCCGGAACTCCGCACGCGACGTCAGCATGCGATACGGCTCCTCCGTACCTCGCGTCGTTAGATCGTCGACGAGCACCCCGCCGTACGCCTGATCGCGGCGCAGGATCATCGGCTCCATGTTCGGGCCGAAGCCGCGCGCGATCGCTGCGTTGATGCCGGCGAACAGGCCCTGGATCGCGGCCTCCTCGTAGCCAGATGTCCCGTTGATCTGGCCGGCGAAGTAGAGGCCGTTCACGCGGCGTGTCTCGAGCGTCGGCCAGACCTCGCGCGGGTCGATGAAGTCGTACTCGACGGCGTAGCCCGGGCGCGTCATCTCGGCGCGCTCGAGGCCGGGTATCGTGCGCAGGAATGCCAGCTGGATATCGTAGGGCAGCGACGTCGAGATGCCGTTCGGATAGACCTCGGTCGTGTCGAGGCCCTCGGGCTCGAGGTAGATCTGGTGGCGGTCTTTGTCCGCAAACCGGACGACCTTGTCCTCGATGCTGGGGCAGTAGCGCGGACCGGTCCCGGCGATCTCCTTGCGGTAGAGCGGCGAGCGCGGCAGCCCCTCGCGGATCAGCGCGTGCGTCTTCTCGTTCGTGTACGTGACCCAGCACGACAGCTGCGGCAGCGGCGGCTTGCCGACGCCGGCCCAGCGAAACATCGGTGGCGGATCGTCGCCGGGCTGCAGCTCGAGCCCCTGGATGTCGAGCGTCTTACCGTCCAGCCGGCACGGTGTGCCCGTCTTGAGGCGCGCGAGGGGAAAGCCGAGCTCGGCGAGCGAGCTGGACAGCCCGATCGACGGTGCCTCGCCGGCCCGGCCGCCCGCCGACTTCGCCTCGCCGACGTGAATCGCGCCACGCAGAAACGTTCCAGTTGTGAGGATCGCGACCTT
>JAYVWH010000940.1:0-2620 GCA_043786265.1 Kofleriaceae bacterium
AGCCGCAGGCCGTCGCATCGCCGCGCGACCGCGTCCCACGCGGCGCGCAGCCGCCCGGGATCGTCGTCGAACACCAGCAGGTCATCGCAGTAGCGTACGAATGTGGGAAGCCCCAGGTGCGAGCCGAGCAGGTGATCGACCGGCGTGAGCACGAGGTTCGCCCAGATCTGCGAGCACAGATTCCCGATGGGCAGGCCGTGCGGGCGCGCGAGCGGTGCGAACAGATCGTCACCGGGGAAGTAGAACCGCGTCGGTTCGACGTGCGCGGGCGCGTCGATGATGCGCTCGGTGATCGGCCACCATGCCGCAGGCGTGCGTGGATGCAAGAGGCGCCTGACGACGACGTGATCGACCGATGGAAAGAACTTCGCGACGTCGAGCCGCAGCACGTAACGATGCCGCCGCATCAGCTCGGCGGCCGTGCGCAGGCAACGGTGCGTACCAAAGCCTCTGCGGCACGCGAACGACTGCGGCGCGAACGAGCGCTCGATCGCGGGCAGTGTAGCGGCGATGAGCAGGTGCTGGACGACGCGGTCGCGAAACGGCAGCGCCGAGATCAAGCGCAGCTTGGGCTCGCGGATGAAGAAGCCGCGCGGCGCGCTCGGCCGCCACGTGCCCGCGCGCAGCTCTCGCGCCAGCGCGAGGCAATTACGCTCGATGTCGAGCAGGAACGCCGCCACGTCCGCGCTCCGCCGTTTGCCGCGGGCCGCGGTCCGCGCGGCGCTCAGCACCGATGCGAGATCAGGGTCGAAAGATCGCACGTCGGTCACTGCGTCGAGGCGTAGCCGATTTCTTGGACGGCACCGGGACGTTAGTCATGGCGAAGCATCAGCTCTACCAGGCCAAGCAAGTCAGCCTCGTATCCGCTCGATGGCCTCGACGAGATGGCGCGGCTTCCAGGCCGCCAACGCGCTCGCCCGTGACGAAGCGGCACGGCTGATCGTACTGCGCTCGCAGGCGTGGTCGTGGAGCGACGAGAAGCTCAGCGCATTCCTGCTGCAGCACGATGCCTACGTCCGCAACAGCCGGTGCACGTGCTCGAGCTGCCCGCTGCACTCGACGCACGAGCACACACCGAATCAAGGAGAGGACTGATCCCGATGCTGCCGTTGACGCGGCGGTGCAGGTGGTGGCGGTGGACGCTTCCACGCCTGACGCTGCGGTAGGCGTCGCCGCCGTTGTCGAACCCGACCGCGGCAGTGTTCGCGATGCGCTTGGGAAGGAAGGCGCAACCGTCGACGGCGTCTCCAGTGAAGACGAGGCCTCGATGGAGAACGGAATTCCGATCCATGAGGTCAAGTCGCCGATGTGGTGTGCGCCGAGCGGCCTGTGTTCGGCCACCCATGCGCGGTGCGCGATCGTGAAAACGACAAGGTGCGAGCGAGCCGACGCTTTCGCATGCTTCGACCACAAGACGGTTACCGACGGAAAAGAACATCGGTCGTGCTTTCGCACCTACCGCCTGTGCTCGGACGTTTCCAACTACATCAACCAAGACATTAAGTCCCGGGACGTGACTGACTGCGCGATCTTTCGCGTGAAGAAGAAGCGGTGAGAGCACGCTACGCGGAACCCCGAGCGATGATTGCGTCGAAGCGTTGGTCGGGCAACTGCGATTGCCCCGCGGGACGTGATCGAGGCTCTCTTGGGACTGCCCGCCAATGAGATATCCACAGGCTGGCGTGCACGAGGACCGGACGACCGAGTGGTCACGCGGCGAGCGGTGACAGTTCCCAACCGTTGCGGCCCGGCGTGAACCCGATCATTTTGGGCGGCGCCGCGTTGTCGTCGAGCTCGGCCAGCTTCGAGACCGGGTACTCGTCCGCGGGTCGACCGTGGGCAACCGACAGGCGGAGTAGCCGCTCGGCCGTGCCGCCCATCGGCGACGGATCCTCGACGCTCTCCCACCGCGACACCGTTGTCGGCGTGACGCCGAAGTGCCGCGCGAAGTCCTGCCCCGACCAACCGAGCCACTTGCGCAGGAAGCGGATCTCGTGCGGCGTGAGCCGGCTCGGGCGCTCGATGAGCGTCATGGCGAGCGAGCGGTGCAGGGACTCGATCCGCGGAATGACAACCGCGCGCTCGTCGCACGCCGGACAGCGGCGCACCTCGACGTCGACGAGCACCACGTTTGGCAAGCCGCTAGCGTCCCACCGGACGTTTTCGCGACGGGACTGCATCGGGGTTCGGCACTGTGGGCACTTCATTTTTTCCTCCATGCCGTGATGACGGTTAACTCGCTCTCGTTCTCAAACTCGATGACCACGACGATCCTTTGTGTGTACGCCTGATGTCGCCACGCCCCGTTTTCCCATTCCGCCTCGGAGTAGGCTCCACCACGCAGCACGTTGATCACGTCGATCGTGGTGAGGGAATCCTTGGCCATCTCCTGCTCGGCGTGGGTGACGAACACGACGTTGCCCGTCGCGATGATCGCCTTGGCGAGCTTGCGGGCATCCACCGCCGCGAGAGGCTGCTCCACGGATTAACATTATGTTGAACTATGACACCATGTCAAGACACGGCAAGCCACCGGGCCAGCCACGAGCCGGTCGATCGGGGGCCAATAACCGCCGTCCGCAAGCTGAAGCCCCCAGAGAGACGCCGCCGACGAGACCAA
>JAYVWH010000941.1:0-3100 GCA_043786265.1 Kofleriaceae bacterium
AGTCGTCGCCGAACTTCGCGAAGCCGCTCGCGGGCCCCTTCCGCAGGTCCTGCGACAGCGCCGGGAAGTCCATGATGTTGTCGCCCACGTACAGCACGACGTTCGTCGCGGGAAGCGTCGACGGTGCGCTACCGCTCGCAACGGCTGCAAAGCGCGAGTTCTTGTCGCTCGTGTCGGTCTTGCACAGCATCGTATCGTGCGGGATCGAGGCGGCGTCCAGGTTCGCGGCCGTCTGCGTGCACTCGGTGGCCAGCATGCGGTTCGTGACAAACGCGACCTTGCCACCGAGCTGCTTCACGCGCTGGGTGAAGTCGACGACGCCGTCGAGCGGCGTTGCTGCCTTGCGGTTGACCCACTCGGTCCAGCTCGCTGGCGAGTAACCAAGGCCGAGGTCCATGCGCTCTTGCTGATACGTCGAGTTGTTCAGTGTGGTCTCGTCGATATCGAGGACGACGCCCCACGAACCGGTGATACCCACGGCGACCTTTGCCTCGAGCTTCTGGGTCGCGATCCGATATGCCTGCGCGCTCAATGCGCGGCGCTCTGCGGAGCGGCGGTACCACTTGAGCCCCTGATCGGTGTCGATCGGCAACGTGCTCTCGCACACGCCGTCACAGGTGAGCTTGAGTCGCGCCTTCTTACCGTCGGCCGCGGTCGCATTTGCACCGAAGCTGACTTCGGCGAGGTAGAAGCCGGGGATCGTGACGCCGACGCCGCTGACCTTCGATAGCTTGCCGTACCCCGCGTCCTCGTCAGACGCGATCGTCTTGGGATAGGTGCCATCCGCGAGCCGCGGACCATAGACCTTGAGCACCGTATCGAGCCCTGCGCTCGAGCCGCCTTGGGTCACCTCGAGGGAGACCTTTGTTCCCTCGGCCGCGTAGAACACGTAGCCGCGGCGAGGCACGCTCGTCGACAGGGCGACGTCGACGGAGCCGGGCTTCACCCGCGCCGTGACCTCGATGCCGGGAGCACCGTCCGCCTTCACCTCGTCACCTTGAATGTCGGCGCCATCTCCGTCTTGGGAGCCGTCATCGGCACACGCAGTCAGGAGGGAACCAAGAATAACCACCGCACCCATCGTCACCATACGCATTGCGGGCAGGCGCGTGCAGCGGTCATGCCGCAGTGCACCATCGATCGTTCGATGGTTTACGTGCGGTGTGGCCCGGCTACTCGCCTAGCCACGGCTGCCCGGGTTGCAGATCAGGACGAGAGTCCGGCCTGCTGCGCGACTTCGGCGGCGAAGTCGGTCTTCTTCTTCTCGAGACCCTCGCCGAGCTCGAAGCGAACGAAGCGGCGGATCTTGATGTTCTCGCCGATCTTCGCGATCAGGGCCTGTAGCAGCTGATCGATCGTCTTGTCGGGATCCTTCACGAAGCCCTGATCGAGGAGACAGATCTCCTTCATCCACTTCGTGATCTGACCCTCGGTGATCTTCGCGAGCATCGCGTCGGGCTTGCCCGCCATCTTCGGGTCTTCCTTCGCCTTCGCGATGAGGACGGCCCGCTCCTTCTCGACCGCGTCCGCGTCTACCTCTTCCTTGCGGACGTAGAGCGGAGCCATCGCGGCGATCTGCATCGAGACGTCCTTGGTGAACTGCACGAAGTCGTCGTTGCGAGCGACGAAGTCGGTCTCGCAGTTCACTTCGAGCAACACGCCGATGCGGCCATTGGCGTGGATGTACGACGTGATCGAGCCCTCGGTGGCCTCGCGGCCGGCCTTCTTGGCCGCCTTCGAGAGACCCTTCGCGCGCAGATAGTCGATCGCCTTGTCCATATCGCCGGAGACTTCGACGAGCGCCTTCTTGCAGTCGGCCATGCCGGCCCCCGTGCGCTCGCGCAGGTCCTTGATTGAGGCTGCAGTAACTTCCATGACTACGACTCCGCGTCCGGCGAGGCCGAAGCCTCGGGGTTGAACATGCTGCCGCCGGTCGACATCTCGACGCGCGGGCCATCGCCACCCGACGAGACGTGAATCACGCGCTCGCCCTCGTCCTGGCGCTCGGCGCCACGGTTACGAGAGGTCTCTTTCCAGACCTTGTTACCGATGATCGCGGCGTCGGCGATCTTCGCGGCGAACAGCTTGATCGCGCGAATCGCGTCGTCGTTACCCGGGATCACGTAGTCGATTCGATCGGGGTCGCAGTTCGTGTCGGTGATCGCGACCACCGGAATCTCGAGCTTGCGCGCCTCATCGACCGCGATGTGCTCCTTGTGGGGATCGATCACGAACAGCATGCCCGGGACCTTCGAGAGGCCCTTGATGCCACCGAGCGACTTCATGAGCTTCTCGCGGTCGCGCTTGATCATGACCTGCTCGCGCTTGTTCAGCGCGAACAGCGTGCCGTCCTCTTCCATCTTCTCGAGGCCGCGCAGGCGCTCGAGCGAGCCCTTCACGGTCTTGAAGTTGGTGAGCGTTCCACCCAACCAGCGCTGGGTGACATAGTGCTGACCCGAGCGGGTCGCCTCTTCGACGATCACGTCCTGCGCTTGCTTCTTGGTGCCGACGAACAGCACCGTCTCGCCACGGCCGGTCGTCTCGACCACGGCGTTGAACGCCTGGCGGAACAGCTTCACCGTGTGCTGCAGGTCGATGATGTGGATGCCGTTGCGGGCGCCGAAGATGAACTGCTTCATCTTGGGGTTCCAACGACCCGTGTTGTGACCGAAGTGAACGCCCGCTTCGAGAAGCGCGCGCATGCTGATGGGGTTTTGCCCCGTGGCCTCTGCCATCGTATCCATCTGTAGCTCCGTCCGTTTGTTGCCACCTGCACCGTCGTCAATCCCGGAAACCCCGAAGGGCCACGGCCGGAAATCTCGGATGCAGTGAGTATTTCCTCGGGAAGTCCGAGGAGGTGGAGGATTTACCCCGAACCGGGCGGGCTTACAAGATCGCAGCCACCACGAGTGAGGGCGCGAATCTCTTAGCAAATACAAATGGATAGCTGTCAGAGATGCTGGTAGCCGATGATCAGAGCAATGTTCGTGATCCTGCCCGACGCACCGTTCTCTTCGTAAAAGCAGGGCGAGACCTCGAACGACGCGTTGAACGAGTGCACGCTGCCGCTCGTGAACGTGTAACCAAGGCGGCCGTTGAA
>JAYVWH010000942.1:0-1551 GCA_043786265.1 Kofleriaceae bacterium
CCAGCGCGTTGGGTTTCTCCGCGCATTCTCGGGGATGGTGAATGGTGACTGGACCGTCGCCGGCTTCGCTGGACCTGCGTTCGATCGCACGGCGCGCGACACGTTCTGGATCGCCGGCGAGCAGGACCTGATCGCGCTTGCCACGCGCATCGCGTATCTGGAGGAGGGCTGCGTGCCGGTGCGCGCCGAGCTAGCCGCTCTCGCTGCGCAGCACGAGATCGACAAGGCCGTGCTCGCGACGCAGCATCGCGAGTCACGCGAGCGCAGACACGCCATCCGTGCGACGACCACCGACCCGACCATTCTCGCCGAGCTCGATCGCGAGAGTCGCACCGACACGCTCGTTCGCAAGGGACTGACCGTCAATGGGATCTACAGCTACGAGCGCAGCGTGCTCGTCACCAAGCTGAACGGCCTCGAACAATTGCGCGACTCAGTGGTCGTCGAGCGGGCCGCGAAGTCCCGCGAGCTGCTCGTGCGCATCCACGAGACCTACGAGCTTGCGAACGCGCGCGGCGAGACAGCGCAGCTCCGTACGCTGTTCGCACCGGCCGAGCCCCCGGGCGGAGCAGGTGACTGCGCCGCGCCAAAGCTGCTCGCACACGCGTATCGCGCACAGCTCCGTCCGATCGCGCTTGCCGAATTCTGGTGTGGTGCACCGCCACCAACGGGCGATCGCCGCGATGGTGCGTTCTATCCGGCGTGTCGCGGCAAGTGCGGTCCGATCCTCCGGCACATGCTTGCCGGGCTCGACGCGGAACCGCCGCCAACGTTTGGTGAGGACGCGATCGATGCCGCGGCGCCGTGGACGATCTTCGAAGACGCGTGGATTGCGGTCGTCGTCAAACCGGTGGGGCTGCTCAGCGTGCCCGGCCGTAGCAGCCGCGCCGACTCCGTGCAGGCTCGATTACGCGTGCGGTACCCCGACGCTACCGGACCCCTCGTCCCACATCGGCTCGACCTCGACACCAGCGGCTTGATGCTCGTCGCCAAGGACCATGCCAGCCACGGCGCGCTGCAGCGCCAGTTCTCGACCCGCACGATCTCGAAACGCTATATCGCCATCCTCGACGGAGACCCGCGCACGGACGGCGGAATCGTCGACTTGCCGCTGCGCGGTGACATCGACGACCGGCCCCGCCAGATCGTCGACCCGGTCCACGGCAAGCCAGCGGTCACCGAGTGGCGCGTCCTCACTCGCAACGCCGGTCGCACCCGTGTCGCGCTCTTCCCGAAGACCGGGCGTGCCCATCAGTTACGGGTGCATGCGGCGCATCCGCAGGGGATCGGCTGCGCGATCGTCGGAGACCGGATCTACGGCCGGCCGGCCGCCCGGCTTCTGCTCCACGCTGAAGCAATCGCCTTCGACCACCCGCATACACTGGAGCGGCTGTCGTTCGAACACCTAGCACCATTCTAGTGCTTTTGATCCCGCTGCTTTGCTACGCTGAACGCTGTGGATCCGGTGAAGACCGTCGGCATCGACCTATG
Source organism: Kofleriaceae bacterium (assembly GCA_043786265.1). Taxonomy (GTDB): domain Bacteria; phylum Myxococcota_A; class Polyangia; order Haliangiales; family Haliangiaceae; genus JABFXX01. The sequence continues at coordinate 1,492 of JAYVWH010000942.1, forward strand.
GGCCGGGCAGGCACGCGGCGGACCGAATGCCGCGACCTGTTACGGCGGCAACAGCGTTCG
>JAYVWH010000943.1:0-9248 GCA_043786265.1 Kofleriaceae bacterium
CACGCGACGACGATCAACGCGACGCTGGTTGGCAGTGTCCACAGCGCTGCCCGTCGAGCGACGTCCACAGACATTCCAGGACGATACTGACGTTAGTTACGCGCGTCGAGCGATCCAGATCCAGTAGCGCGGTCCACCCGGGGTGGTTGGCGTTGCGCGGAGCGTCTCGACATTGCCGAACACCTCGCGGAGCCAGGTGACAAAGGTTCGCGACGGGAAGCCCGACCACACGGCGAGTAGACCTCCGCGTGCGAGCGCCTTGTGGGTACGGACGAGGCCGGCTCGTTGATAGAGGAACTTGTTGTCGGCGTGGGTCAGCGCATCGGGGCCGTTGTCGACATCGAGCAGGATCGCGTCGTAACGCTTTCGCGATGCGATCAGCTTCGCGACGTCCTTCATCGCGACGGTCACGCGCGGATCATCGAGAGGCCGCTTCGCCCACACACCGAGTGCGCCCTCGTTCCACCGGACGACGGCCGGCACGAGCTCCGCCACCGTGACCTTGGCGGACGGTGGCAGGACATCAAGCGCTGCGCGAAGGGTGAAGCCGAGACCGAGGCCACCGATCAGCACGCGCGGCGCCGGCAGGCCGTTGAGGCGGTCGGCGACGAGACGACCGAGCTCGTCCTCTGAGCCGTGCTCGTGGCTCGACATCAGCGTGCGCTTGCCGACCTTGATGGCGACGTGCTTGTTCCACTTCTCGAGCACCATTTCGTTGCCATCGGGCAAGGTCACGCGCTCGAGTACTCGATCAGCCACGCGGCACTGTCCCACAGGTACGGGCCAAGCGAGCTCGCGCACGTCGACTTCGTTGTCGCTACTTCGGCTTCTGCGCGAGGCGCTTGGTGGTGCCGTCCTCGAGTTGGACGTCGATCCACTTGTCGCCCGCGCCGGTCACCACGACGTTGCCAAACTTCGCGTGTACGAGCTGCTGTCCAACCGAGAAGCTGCCACTGAAGGTGTAGGGAACGGGCCCGCTCGCGGTCGCGGGCGCCGCTTCCTCGACGGGAACGAGCACCTTGCGCAACACCTCGACGATCGCGCGACGTTGCTCGGGCGCCTTCTGGTAATCGCCGACGAGCGCGATCTGCGATAGCAGCTCACCCTCGATCGCGGTCAGCGCATCCCAGATGTCCGTGCTGTCCTTGGCAGCGACAGCCCATGCGATCGCGCGCGCAGCCTCGGCGGCGCGCAGCCCCTGACCAAACGTCTCACTGCGGGCCGCGGTGCAGTCCTTCGCCGTCGTCTTGGCCTGTGCGATCGACTCCGAGCTCTTCGTCGCGAGCCACGCCTCGGCGGCCGCGATCGCTAGCTGCGGCCGCTGATCATCAGGACGCCGCGCTTCCCACTCGGGCATCAGCAGCTTCCGCGTCGTAGCGATCACCGCGCGCAAGACTTGGTCAGCATCGAGGTCACCGAGATTCGTCGCCCACGCCGACGCCGGCAGGCCTTTCACGGGATCGCCGCGGAGGGCGAGGAGTCGATCGAAGCGCTCGGTGTTCACGACGGGAGTATATAGAACGACTGCCATGCGCATCACTCGCCAGGAGCAGATGTAGGAGTGCGCGTGATTCGCGCTGAGATCCGTTTCTTTCCTCGTCGCATCGCGGGTTTGTGGGTTCTCGCAAAATCCTTGGTGACAAAACGCACCGCGCTCCCTAGAGTTGAATTGACCGCAGAACTCTGAATCGCGAACTGGCAACTCCCGCGCGAGCGGGCTACGCAAAGCCACGGGACTCCTCGAGTCAGCCGGGCTACCGAACAAGGAGGCGCGTGAAATACATCACTCGTGTGAGGGCTGGTCCTTAACAGTCAGCCGACCGAGTACAGGCGCAGTCAATGACGCGCTTGCCACCAACCTGGCGGGAAAACGCCCGCGCCACGAAACGGCAAACCCCGCGCGAGCGGGCTACGCAAAGCTACGGGACTCTTCGAGTCAGCCGGGCTACCGAAGGAGTGCGATGCACGCGAGAGACGATCCGTAACTCCCAGTTTGATAGGCGCTGCACCATCCGCGAATGCGCTGTGAAGACGTAGAGCTCGTCGGACCGGTAACTCCGGTCTAGCTCCGGTCAGCACGCTCCGCGGAGGTCGCCGAAAACGGCCCGCCTCACACCAAGCAAATTCAGTTCGTGCCCCCTGCCGCTTCTAAGTGGTCAGGGGGCGCGGCGCTTTCGGGCTCGGGTAGGATGCCCCGGCATGGGATCCGTCGCTGCGCTGCTCGAGGCGAATCCCGTCGTGCTCGCGCCGATGGAGAACGTCACCGACGCGAGCTTTCGTCGGGTGTGCCGCAGCGCAGGCGCAACATTGTGCATGACCGAGTTCGTTGGTGCGGAGCAGATCATCGCCGACTCGGCACTCGCACGCCGGCGCGCAGGGCTCGCTCCCGACGATCGTCCGACGGCGATCCAGATCTATGGCGCCGATCCGACCCTGCTGCTCGCCGCCGCGCGGATCGCCGAGAGCGCCGGGCCCGCGTTCGTCGACATCAACTGCGGCTGCTGGATCCCGGCGGTCGCCTCGCGCGGTGCCGGTGCGGGATGGCTGCGCGACCCGGCCGCGATGGTCGAGATGGCGCGCCAGGTCGTCGCCGTGGCCGGCACGGAGGTCACGATCAAGACCCGGATCGGCCTGGGCCCCGAGTCGCACATGCCGATCGTCGATCTCGCGCGCCGGCTCGAGGACGTTGGCGTTGCAGCGCTCACGATCCATTGCCGCACCGCTGCGATGGGACACAGCGGCCCCGCTGACTGGAACTGGGCGCGCCGCGCACGCGAGGCGGTCGCTATTCCCGTCATCGTGAACGGGGACATCACGAGCGCGGCCGATGTCGTGCGCGCGCTCGACGAGACCGGGTGTGCCGCAGCGATGATCGGCCGCGCCGCGATCGATCATCCGTGGATCTTCCGTGAGGCTCGCGCGCTACTTGCCGGCGCGCACGCGGCTGGACCGACCGACGGGGAGCGACTCGACCTCTATCGCGCGGTCATCGAAGCGAAGGTCGCTGCATGCGGCGAGCGCGCAGGGGTCGCCGCTGCGAAGCGGCACGTCGGCTTGCTAGGCCCGCTCGTCCCGCGCTTGCGCACGCAGCTCGTGCGAGCGACGAGCCTCGGCGACTCACTCGCGGTACTCGCGGGCTAGCGACCGAGCGCGGCCCACAGATCCTGGATGCGCTGCGCCGAGATCGGAACGGCGGTTTTAAGCTCCGGTGCGAAGGTCTGCACGCGCAACTCCTCGAGCAGCCAGCCGATCTCGTCGACCTCCGCGACCGACCGGCCCTTGGCACGAAGCTCCTCTCGGCGGGTGCGATAGCTCTGCCATAGCGGCGCGAACTGGGCGGCCTTTTGCTGATCCTTCATCGGATCATTGGGGAGTCTCTGCAGGCGGATCTGGATCGCCTTGAGATAGCGCACGAGGTGGACGAGCCGAGGCGCGGGCGTCGAGCGCATCAGATCCGGTGGTGCGAGCTGGGCCAGCTGACTGCCGATGTCTTCGTGCGCCGCGCGCAGCGGGCCCGGCTTGCCAGCTATCGCCTTGAGCGCTGCACGGACCTTGTCGAGCTCGCCGCTGACCTCGACGGCGGTCCGCCCGAGCTGCGCGAGGGTCGAGGAGAGAACCGCGCCACCGGCGACGATGCACTCGGTGAACGCCGCCTTCGTCCGTGGAAATGCATCGGCATCGGCGAGCCCGAATGCTTCGTCGAGTGCGCGCAGCACGATCTGACGCCGCGGGGTGAGCGCACTGCCGCCGTGTACCAGCGGTCCGTTCGCGAGCGACGCTGGCAGCTGCGCCTCGAGCTTTGCGACGGTCGTGCCGAGCTGGAGCAACACCAGCTTGCGGAGGCCATCGCGCGTCGCCGCTGCGGCAGCATCGGGAGATTCGAGCAGCCGCACGTCGACGCCCTTGTCCGCATCGACCAGGGCCGGATACGCGAGAACGCGCCGTCCACCAACCTCGAGCGTGACCGACGCGGGCAGCTCGTCGAGATCCCACGAGGTCAGCCCCGTCCGCTCGTGACGTTCACGCGGCGCGCGCGCCCACAGCTGTTTCGCGCGCTGCCCGAGCGCGGCCTGCATCTCCCCGAGATCCGTGCCCTCTGCCACGGGCTTGTCGTGCTCGTCGACGATGCGAAACGACAGCTGGAGATAACGAGGCAACGCGCGCACATCCCACGCATCACGCGGCACGCGCTCGCCTGTGCTCGCGTGGATCGCGCGCTCCAGCGTCGCCAGCATCGGCCCCTCGAACGGGCGCAGCTCCACGGCGAGCTCGCGCGCCAGGTCACGCAGCGGAGCGTTCGTCGCTAGCGCCTTGCGCACGGCCTTGGGGAGCGACTCGAGCAGCGCGAAGATCTTGTCCTCGTGCCAGCCCAGGATCGTCCAAGCGAGGACGTCTGGGTCGAGCTGCGGCAGCAGCGCCAACGGAACGGTCGCGGTGACCCCGTCGTCATCTTCCCCAGGCTCGAATCGATACGCGAGCGCCAGCGTCCCCCCGCGGACTGCGAGCCGGTCCGGGTAGAGCTCGGGCGACAGGTCGTGCGCCTCTTCGAGCAGGATGTCTCCGAGCGACAGCTTCAACACCGACGGGTCGCGCGCTTCGGCGCCGCGCCGCCAGTCCTCGAACGTCTTGCCGCTGAACACGCTGTCGGGGATCCGCTTGTCGAAGAACAGATACAGCGCGTACTCGTTGGCGAGCATGTCACTGCGCCGCGCCTTGTCGCGCAGATGCTGGACCTCGTCGAGAAGCCGACGGTTGTGCTCCATGAACGCGCCCTTGGTCGTGTACTCGTGCCGCACGAGCGCGTGAGTGATGAAGAGCTCGCGCGACAGCGGCTGATCGTATGGCGCGTACGCGACCCTGCGATCTTTGACGATCGGCAGGCCATACAGCGTCACGCTCTCGCGGGCCATCACCTGAGCTTGCTTGAGCTCCCAGTGCGGATCGCCATGGCTGCGCTTGCACAGCGCCCCGGCCGCTTTCTCGAGCCACGTGGGGTCGATCTTCGCGACCGAGCGCGCGAACAGCTGCGACGTCTCGACCAGCTCCGCAGCGACCACCCACGGGGGCGGCTTGCGCCCGAGCCCCGACGACGGATGGATCATGAACCGCGTCTGCCGCGCACCGATGTAGATGCGATGCTCGATGCTCCACATCCCGATCTTGCTGAGCAGCCCCGGCAAGAGCGCGCGATGAATCTGCTCGCCGGATGCAGGCCGCTCGTTCGGTTGAAACTCCAGCTCTCGCATGACGCGCACGATCTGGTCGTAGATGTCCTCCCACTCGCGCATCCGCTTGTAGGACAGGAAATTCTCGCGACACAGCTTGTAGAGCTGCGCCTTGGACTTCGACCGCGCGTCCTGCCACAGGCTCCAGATCTTGAGCAACGAGACGAAGTCGCTGCCCTCGTCGCGAAACTTCCGGTGCGCTTCGTCGGCACGTTGCTGCGCCGCTTGCGGGCGGTCGCGTGGATCCTGCAGCCCGAGCACAGCGGTGATGATCACGACCTCGCGCAACGCTCCCTCATCGCGCGCGCCGAGGATCATGCGCCCGAGGCGCGGATCGAGCGGGAGCCGCCCGAGCTGCTCGCCGATCGGTGTAAGCCGCCCCTCCTCGTCGATCGCGCCCAGCTCCTCGAGAACGCGGTAACCCTCGGTGACCGCGCGCTTCTGCGGTGCGTCGAGGAACGGAAACTCCTCGATGTCTCCGAGACGCAGCGACTTCATGCGCAGGATCACGCCAGCGAGCCCGACGCGCTTGATCTCGGGATCTGTGTGCGCCGGTCGGGTCTCGTAGTCCTGCTCCTCGTACAGCCGGAAGCACACTCCACTCTCCGTACGGCCGCACCGCCCCTTGCGCTGATCCGCGCTCGCCTTCGACACGGGCTCGACGAGCAGCTGCGTCACACCAGTGCGCACGCTGTAGCGATTGACGCGCGCGACGCCGCCGTCGACCACGTACACGATGCCGGGGATCGTCAGTGACGTCTCTGCGACGTTGGTCGCGAGCACCACGCGCCGCTGCGGCTGGGTCTGGAACACGCGCTGCTGCTCGGCGCTCGAAAGGCGCGCATACATCGGCAACAGCACCGTATGCGGCAACGCGCGCTGCTCGAGCTCACTCATCGCTTCGCGGATCTCACGCTCGCCGGGCAGGAACACGAGGACGTCGTTGCGCGGATCGAGCTCGGTGATCTCGTTGACCGTGTTCGCCACTGCGTCGGCGAGATCCGGCTCGTCATCGCGCTGCGGCCGGTAGATCACATCCACCGGGAAGGTGCGGCCCGAGACTTCCACGACCGGCGCGCCGCCGAAGAACGCGGAAAATCGCTCGGTCTCCAGCGTCGCCGAGCTCACGATGATGCGCAGGTCAGGACGCCGCGGCAGCAATCGCTTGAGGAAGCCGAGGAGGAAGTCGATGTTGAGGCTGCGCTCGTGGGCCTCGTCGATGATCAGCGTGTCGTAGTTGCGCAGCAGCGGATCGCTCTGGATCTCGGCGAGCAGAATGCCGTCCGTCATGAACTTGATCGCTGACGTGCGCTTGACCCGATCGTTGAACCGCACCTTGTAGCCGACGACTTCCCCGAGCTCGGTCTGTAGCTCCTGCGCGACGCGGGCTGCGACGCTGGTCGCTGCGATCCGTCGCGGCTGCGTGCAACCGATCTGCCCGGTCACGCCCCGCCCCATCGCAAGGCAGATCTTCGGCAGCTGCGTCGTCTTGCCGGATCCGGTCTCCCCCGCGACGATGATCACCTGGTGCGCGGTGATCGCATCGGCGATATCGAGTGCTCGAGCTGTGATCGGCAGCTCGGGCGGAAACCTAACGCGCTCGTCGAGTACAACCGGCACGAGCTACACGACGCGACGGCGTGCCGGCGGCGCTCCGTAGGGCTTACAGCACGGACCACGATCGACGGGCTCGACGTACGGAGTCAGGACGACGTTGACGATCTCGGTGGCACCGTCAGTGACCGTGACCTCTTTGCTCCCCAGACGCGGAGGCGATTGCCGCGGATTGTCACGCTCGCCCTGAAACACGAGCGTGTACGCGCCTGCGGGCAGGTCGTGGATCTCGAACCGCCCGTCACCGTCAGTCCGCGCGTCGCGTGATACGCCGTTGCCGCGCGCTATCACCGTCAGGAACCCAAACGGGCCACCGGCATTCGTCGTCACCCTGCCTGTGATCGCAGATCGGCTGGGCGGCGGCTTCGCGAAGTCGCGGTCATCCGGCGGCGGAGGCGGTGGATCGGCTTCGCGATGCTCGATCACTTGCTGCCGGTCGATCGGATCAGGCGGCGGTGGCGCGGCGTGCTGGGCGGGCGGCGGTGCAGCGCAGCCAGCGAGTGTGGCGCCTGCGAAGACAGCCGCGCGGCTGAACCGTCCCACGATAGGGGGCCTTGTTACTGGTTCGGGACCGACCACGCCGCAGAACGGGCACGTGGTGCCGCGAACGTGGCGGCGGCAGCTCGCGCAGGGACGAAGCGTCATCGCGCACAGTCTACCAGCGCATCGCATCGCGTACGATGCGTCTGATGGGGTTGGTCGGTCACCTCGCACGCGCAACGCTCATCGCGGTGACATGTCGCGCTGACCGCTGCGTTCACCGTGGCGTACGACGGCCGGCCGCCGGATGGCTACGACACGCAGGTGCGCGTCGCGCTACTGCTCACGCTGTAGGTGACGACGCGAGCAGCTCTTCGAGCAACGCCGAGGCTGTCGCGGCACTGCCCGCAAACCCTGCCCCGCCCACGGAGATTGCCGCGTGGGTCGTACCTTCGACGATCGTGATCACGCAGCTACCGACGGGATCGTCATCGGTCACGAGACGCGAGGGTGACGACACCGCGCACACGGGCGGGATTTCGGCGTCGATCGCGATTCGTGATAGCAGCGCGCGACCACCGATCACCGCTGCGACGTTGTCGAGCCAGCGCGGTCGCTTCGCGCTGATACCTTTGCGCTTCCAGGCGAGCGGCACCGGAGCGGCCCGCGCGGCGGCGAGCAGCCGCGAGATCAAACCTTGCGAGCTCGCCTCGCGCGCGAGCACGTCGCGTACACGGGCCTCGAACACTTCGAATGGTTCGGGCTCCCCATTGTCGAAGCGCACGCTCGTCGTCGCTGAAACGATTCGGCGCCGCAGCCGCAATGGGTCATCCTTGCTGCCACGCGCGACGGGAATCTGAATCGTGGGCGAGAACCGGGCGTCGCGTCGGCCGGCATTGCGATGCAGGATCCGGCCGAGCGTGTACGCGAGTGGGATCACGCGCGGGGTCGGCGTGGGGAGCTCGTGCCACGCGATCGCGAGCGGAACTGCGTGCGCGACCGGAGGCAATACCCGCGCCGAGTGGCCGTTGGTCGCGATATTGGTCGGATCGGCGGAGAGCTCTGCGATCCGCGCAGTCAGACAAGCGTGACCGTAACCGTCGACGATGATGTGACAGGTCGAGACGGTCGCGAGATCGCCCGCGCGCCCGAGGCCGAGCCAGGGTCCACCGCGGTGCGTCCATGCACGGCGATGGCCGTGCCGCGCGACGTCGATTGCATCGTCACCGAGCGAGACGCACACGAATGGTGTGGGGCCTTGCCAGGGCACGGGGAACGCACCCGCGAGGAGAGCGGTGATCTGCGTGGCGAGCGTCGGGTCGTCGAGCCGCGCGAACAGACAGCCGCCCGCCGTAGCGAATGCAGCGACGTCGAGGCTGCTGCGTGCGCGCGAATCACCTGCGATCGTCACAGCCAGCGGCTGATCTGGGAACTGGCCGTCGAGCTCGCGGAGCGCCGTCCGAGCCGCACTCGCGCGAACAATCGCATCGCGCACCGGGTCGAGCGGACGCGGCGCCCGGTAGCCCATGAACGTGTCGGCGTCGGGCTCGGCATCGCACGCGAGGTACACGTCGGGCTGCTCGAACGTCTCGGCGACCGCGACGCCGCCCGCAAGCAACCACCACCGTGGATCGACGTCTGCGATTGCTGCGAGCTCGTCGTGGAGCTCGGTCGTGCGGCGCAGCCAACCTCTCATCGCCGACGCTTCGTGGCGAGTCGCCACCCGTCGCGGGTCTTCTCGCTCGTGGTGACGTTGACCGCGGAGGTCAGCGATTCCGCGAAGCCCTTGCGCTGCTTGTCGGTCGCGCGACCGGGGTGGTCCGACCCGTAATAGAAGCGCTGGATCAGCCAGACGAGGAATGGCGGCCGGTACATGAACAGATCCGCTACGAGAGCGAGCTGGGCCTCGTTATCCCAGAACGTTCGCTT
>JAYVWH010000944.1:0-4536 GCA_043786265.1 Kofleriaceae bacterium
GGTTGCGCGAGGCCGGCGATCGCGATCGTGGAGCTATCGAGCTGCAGCTCGATATCGAGCGGGCCACCGGACATGTTCGTCATGAACACCGGAATCTGCATCTCGTCACCCTGCGTGACAAAGCGCGGGAACGTGACCTGGATGACGAGCGGATCCTTGACGGTGACCTTCGCCTCGGCGCGGCCAATGCGCTGCGGCCCGGCGGTCACCGCCATCACGCGGACCTCGCCGCGATACGTCGGGATCGAGAACGGCACGGTGATCTTGCCGTCGGGGCCGACCGGCAACACGCCGGAGAACAGTGCGACCGGCTTCACCGGCTGCACGCGACCCGCGTCGAGCGAGCCTCCGCCTTCGTCCTCGCTGTAGTCACCACCACCGGTCTTCGTAGATGCGCCAGCGGGCTGGTGCAGCATCGTCCAGCCGATCGTCTCGTACGTCTCGACGCCGAGCGCGCGCTTCGCGAACAGCGCCGACAGTGGGTCGGGCGTCGGAAAGTTGGTCAGCGACAAGATGCCTTCGTCGACGACCGACACCACTGCGAACGTGTTCGCAGCGGTCGGGCCAAGGTCGAGCTTCACGTTGAGTGGGCTGTTCGAGCGGATGTCCTTGGGGACGTCGAGCTTGACGGTCTGGACGTAGTCGACCGGCGTGACCTTCGCCGACTGCACGCCGTAAGCGCGGTCGGGCATGAACGCGTCGCGCGACTCGGCGTGCGGATCCTTGACGAGGAACGCGCTGACATAAACGTTGGGCGCAAATGCATCGAGCTTGAAGGTCCACGTCGCCTCGGAGCCGGTGACGTCCTTCCACTCGGCGCGGATGACGTGATCGGTCTCGATCGTCCACAGGACCTTGCCCTTGTAAGGCGTCTTCGCTTTCGCGGTGACGGTCTCGCCGACCTTGATCTCCTTCGGCAGATCGAGCTTCAGCTGCGTCGGGCGGGCAGGGCGAGGAGTCTGATCGAAGCGGTTGCCGTCGCCGTAGCCGTAGTAATCGTAGGAGTACTCGCCGTCGAGCACGATCTCGCTCTTGGCCTTGCCAGCGGTGACGCGTACGGCATAGCCACCGCTCGCGTTGCCCGGCGTCACGTCGAACGCGAACTTGCCGCCCTCGACCTTGGCCATGAGCTTGCCGTCCGGGACTTCGCGAAGCCAGCGGTCGTAGCGCGACTCGCCGGTGTCGTCGTCGTAGCCGTAGCTGTAGTCCGCCTCGAGATTGACGAGCTCGACCTTGAGATCCTTGATGCCCGTGCCGGCCATCAGCTTGCCGTCCCAGTCCACGATCATGCCCTCGACCTGAAACGTCTCGCCGTCGGACGCCTTCGTCGCCTTGGTCTTGAGACCGATGTAGAACTTGTCGGGGTGCACGGTGACCGTCGCGGTCTTCACCGTCGCGCGGCCGCTGCCGGCCTCGAGGACACTCGCGGTCGCGGTGAGCTCGCCGGTCTGCGTGAACGTGGTGTTCTCCGCGGGCTGCGGGCACTTGAGCAAAATCTCGCCCTTGAGGTCGAGCTGCCCGCGTTCCTCGCCGAGCGCGACGCCCTTACCCTTCGGCTCGACGCCGTACGTCAGGTCGGCGTTGTTCTCAGGCGCGAACCGCGACGGTTCGATCGCGCAGTTCAGCGTGACGCCACTGTCGACGGCGCTGCCGCCGAACAGGTAACGCGCGTTGACGTTGAAGCCGATCTCGTCGCCCATCAGCACGTTCTCTTTGGCCGGTGCGATCGCGACCTTCATGCGCTCGGGGACGAACTCCTCGACCTGCAGGCTGTAGCTCGTGAGCGCCTTGTCGCCGACCGCGAGCGCGACGCGCCAGTGGCCGGTGTCGGCGAACTGAGGGAACGTGTGATCGAACGCGATCACGCCGGCGCCGTTCGTTTTTAGCGTGAGCTTGCGGACGATCTTCGCGCGCGGATCGATCAGCTGGACGTCGACGGGGATCGACTGGTCGGGCGCCTTGTCCTTCTGGTCGCGGACGATCGCGACGACATGCGCCGAATCGCCAGGGCGGTACACGCCGCGGTCGGAGAACACGGTGCCGCGGTACGGCGTCGACGCGAGGAACGGCACGCCGGACGTGCTCGAATCGGCGACGTCGGCGCGCAAATCCTTGTAGCGGATGTACGTGAGGTCGTCGCCCTTGCGAGCGATCAGCGCGAACGGCTCGGCCTGGTCGATGTCGTCGGTCGCGGTCTGCATCACGCAGCCTTCGCCGCTCGACGTCATGCAGCGGGCTACCGTCTTGCCGCTCTTGCGTACGAGTGTCACTTCGACGTCGCCGAGCAGTGCGTTCGTATCCATGTCGAGCGCCCACACCTGGACGCGCTGCTCCCACGGTTTGTCGGGGACCGGCGTCTTCTTCGCGACGAGCGACATGTTGGTGAGCAGCAGCCGCGCCATCGAATTCGCGCCGACGCCAGCGAGGCGCAGCTCGAGCACGCCCTTGGTCGTCTTCGGCAGCATCGTGCTGACGTCGAGCCACGACGTCGAGGGGTCGTCGGCGTTACCGCGCAGCGGGACCTCCTTCTTGAAGATCACGTTGCTGGTGCGCTCGTCGGCGACCTCGCTGCCGTCGTTGCCGAGCCAGAACACGAGGTTCTCCGGCGGGACCTGACGTACGACGAGGTTCACCGCGTCGACGTTGAGGTGCTTGATGCCGAGGTTGTTCCACGCGCTGCGCGGCAAGTAGCGGCCGCTCGACTGGAAGCTCAGCGTCGGCTTGCGCGCCGACACCGAGAACGAGTGCGCGTAGCTCGCGAGCATCACGCCGCCGTCGACCGACATGGCGCCGCCGGCGATCTTCATCTTGTAGACGCCGCGCTTGAAGTCACCGAACACGCGGAAGCCCGCACGACCCGACGTGATGTACGTCTTCCTCACCGCGGGCGTGAACGAGATGCGCGAGACATCGGCGAGCTGGCAGCGCTGCGACAGATCGTAGTAGCCCTCGCCGTCGTAGGAGTTGCGGTGGCCCGGCTCGGCCGCTTCGTCGTCGCACACGACCTCGAGGTAGAAGCCGTTTGCGCCCTCGACGATCGAGATCTGCTTGATCGAGACCGCCTTGTCGGCCGAAACGACAAAGTCGACCTTCGCGGCCTCGGTGAGCTTGGTGCCGGTGAGTGCGGGGAGGCCGGTCTTGATCGCGAGGCCGAGCTTGCTGCCGAGCTTGATGCGCGCGTCGGTCATCTTGACGCGCACGAGGTTCGGCTCCTGCGCGGGCAAAACTTGGATGCCGTTGGTGGCGACACCGTCGACGGTGAACGTCATCGATTGGCGCGCCACGTTCGACAGCAGCGGTCCGGAGAACTCGATCTCCATCGTCGCCATGTGCTTGGGCACGTCGAGATCGCTCGGCGCCCAGCCGAGGAGAGCGAACTTCGGTGTCTTGAACTCGGCCTTCCAGCGATCGCTACCGTCGTCGCCTGCTGCGGTCGCAGGCTGCTCGAGCGTGCCGTCGCGGGTCTCGACCGCCTGGAGCTCGACCTTGTACGTGGTGTCGAAGTCGAACGGCTTGCTTGGCGTGAACGTCAGCTCGGAGACGCCGCTGTAGACGATGTGACCCGGGACGTCCGGGGTGAGCTTGAACTTGGTCTTCGCGGTGTTGTTGCCGACATCCGACTTGTCGATCACGGCCTGTGCGAGCTGGATCACGATGCTGGTCGGCACGACGTTGTCGGGACCGAGCTCGTGGATGATCGGCGAGAGCTTGCCGGAGGTGGCGGGCTCCCGCTTGGGCGGAGCGTCGATGCCTTTGTCCTGCTCGGCGGTGTCCTCGGCGTGCGTCGTCGTCGGGCCGATCGCGCCCTTGGGCGGCCAATCGTCGAGCTTCGACGGGTTGTTCTTGCAGCCAATGGCGGCGGTGACGGCTGCGACCAAGGCGAGCGACGCCTGCGTACGACGGATCATGATTGCCCTCTACTTGCAGCCTCAACGCCGGTTCCCATCCCGGCATTCCAAAGCAGCGGCGCGAACATACCGCGGCCCCCACGATTCCTCGCGGTAGCTGGAATCATTCGCGAGGTGCTAACCTCGCTTTATGTCGGCCCCGATCGCTCGCCCTATCGGACAAATGACCTACGCGGCGTACGTCGCGTTCGAGGCTGCGAGCGACACCAAGCACGAGTACGTCAACGGCGAGGTCTACGCCATGGCGGGTGGAACCATCGAGCACGGTGCGCTGGCGATGGCCGTCGGTACGGCGCTCTCGAACGCCCTGTCGGGACGACCGTGCCGGGTGCTCTCCTCGGACGTCCGCGTGCGCGTCAAGTCGACGGGCATCTCCACCTACCCCGATGTAACCGTGATCTGTGTGCGCGCAGAGGTCGAGCCCGATGACGAGCATGCGGTCCTTAACCCGACCCTGATCGTCGAGATTCTGTCGGATTCTACCGAGGCCTACGACCGTGGGGCCAAAGCCGCTCACTATCGTCGGATCCCGTCGCTGCGCGAGTACGTGCTGGTCTCGCAACGCGAGCCGCTGATCGAGGTCTACCGGAAGAACGAGCGCGGAAACTGGGAGCTCGTCGCCGAGGCG
>JAYVWH010000945.1:0-4749 GCA_043786265.1 Kofleriaceae bacterium
GGCGTACGCCGCCCTCGCTTTGCGTCGGCCTGGATCGGCACGCCGGCGACCGGTGTGTCCGCGGTCGCGGGGATCCCGGCAGGCGGCGTTGGTGCCATCGGCCCGATGCCGGCGGCGGGCGTGCGACGTCCACGCTTGCCGCGGGCAATTAGTACGATCGGCGCGGGCGGCGTGTCGTCGTCGCGCTGCTTGCGCTTACGAGCACCCTCGGTCTTCGTCTCTGGCTCCTCGGAGACGTCCGCGCGCGGATCGTCGTCAGCCTTCAGTTTGGCGTCGACGGCGGCCTTCTCCCATTCGTCGGTCTCGCCCCCGTCGACGATGATCTTCGGCTCCATCCCGATATCGGTCGCGAAGATCCGCTCGCGCTTGCCCGTATCCATCGTGGACTCGAGCCTCTCGCGCTGCACGTCACGCGACTTGAGCTCCATCTCGCCGTGCGTCGCGACCGACGGCACGACCTGCGAGAGCGGGCCGACCTCGGCACCGATCGTGCGCGGCACCAGCGCACCCCAATCGATACCGGTCTGCCGTTCGGACGCGGGCTCCGACGGCTTCTTGGTGCGGCGCTTGCCGCCCTTCTTCTTCTTCGACGAAAGTGGGGAGCTGTCGATCGCGGCTGTTCGCTCGACGACAGCATCGCGCGTGTCCTTGCCGACGAGCCACTCCTCGATCGCGAGGACGGCCTTCCAGCTCGCCTTGGGCCGCTGCGAATCGACAACCTTTAGCAGACCCGCCTCGACCGCTTTCTGCGCGACGCGCAGGGTCTCGAACACGCGATAGGGCGAGTCCTCGAGGATGTCGGCGAGCACGCGGTGTCCGTCGAACATGCGCAGCACGCCGTGGACCTCGGTGGGGATCTGCTTGCCGAGCTCCTGTACGCGGGTGACGTTGGGCTCGAGCACGGTCGCGGGCGATAGCGAGCCGGCAGATTCGCGGACGCCTTCGAGAAAGCGCTCCGCATCGGCGAACAGCTCGTCGGGTGTCAGCGGAATCTGCTGCCGGCGAACGACGTCCTCGTGGCAGAAGTCGAACCGCGCGTCCGTCCACAGCAGCAGCTGGTGAAGCGCCGCCTGGCCGTGGATCAAGCCGACCTGTGCCGACGTGACCTCGCCGCGATAGAATCGGACCTCGCCGCGGCGCAGCCCGCGGATCAGCGTTAGCACTGCACTACGGCCGAGCGCGCAGAACGCACGCACCAGTGTATAGACGCCGGTGGTCTCGACGAGGTTGCCGACGAGCCGGTGGCGCTGCACGGCCGGGACGCCGCGCAGGATCCGGCCGAGTGTGACGACGTCGCGCAGGTAGACCGGCCCGATCACGACCTCGTCGGCCCCGGCGGCCTCGAGCTCGCCGCGCTGGACGCCGCGCCCGGTGACCATGATCGGAATATCAGCGTTTGCGGCGGTCAGCAGCTCGCGGGCACGCCGGACCAGCGCCGGGCCTTTGTCGTTGCTGCCGCCGACCACGACCAGGCCAGCGTCGGCCGGGAGCTGTAGGTCTGCGGGGTCAACGGGGACGGTTGGCGCCAGGGCCTCGATGCCCTCCCGCTCGAATCCGAGCTGGACCTGCCGGCCCGCCCGGGGATCGGGGTCCAGGACGATGACTTTGGAGGGTCCCGACATGCGCGAAGATGCAGTATAAACCGGGCCAGGGGAGCCTGATCCGGCCGCCGTCTTTATCACGTGATCGTTCTTGAGATTTTGCAGGGGACCGCCGCACAACGCGTGTATCGCGTTGGCGGTGCGACGTCTGCCACGCCCGTTTCGCTGGGGCGGTCCCCGACGAGCACGGTCTCGCTGGCCGATTTTCACCTATCCGGCGACCATGCCCAGATCACCCAGGTCGGGGAGCACTACGTGTTCCGTGACCTGCGGTCGACCAACGGCTCGGCCGTCGAGCGTGGTGGGCAGCGGATCCCGGTCGATGCGACTGCGCGCTGGGAGATGGCGCTCGCCGACGGCGATGTGTTGCTACTCGGCAACCGTGCCGATCCCGTCCGCATCGCGGTGCGCATCGGCGACGAGGTCGAGGAGGAGCTCGGCGACCGCCTCGTCGCGTCACGCTCGATCATGGACCTGCCGCAGGTCGCCGACCAGATCGAGGGGCGCGAGCCGGCGGAGGCGCTGCGCATCTACAAGGCGCTGCAGCCGCTCGGGGCACGTCTCGAACCCAGTGAGGTGATCGAGGCCACGGTCCACGCGACGTTCGAGCTGCTACCGCGCGCGACCCACGTCGCGATCTTGCTCCGCTCCGAGAGCGACAAGGATCGGTTCGCGCTCGCGGTGTCGCGCCAGCGCGATGGCAAGGCCGCCCCCACGCCGTCGGTCGATCCAGTGCGCGCGAGTCGCGCGGTGTTGCGGCGCGTGCTCACCGATCGCGCCGCCGTGCTCACCGCCAACGCGCAGGAAGAGCTGTCTTCGAGCGAGTCGATCATGGGTGGCCAGATCCTCTCGATGCTCGCGGTCCCGCTGTGGCGTGGCGAAGACATCATAGGGCTCATCCAGGCTGACAACCGCTCGAGCGTCGGCATGTTCCGCGAGAGTGATCTCGAGGTCGCGCTGCTGCTCGGCTCGCAGGCCGCACTTGCGATCGACAACGCGACACTGGTTGCTCGGTTGCGCGTCGCCGAGGAGCGGGCACGCGGCGAGAACGTCTACCTCAAGCGCCGCGAGCAGAAGATCAAGTTCGACAACATCATCGGCGAATCGCAGGCGATGAAGAGCGTGCTGTCGCAGCTCGAGCGCGTGATCGACACGCGCGCCACGGTCTGCATCGAGGGCGAGACCGGCACTGGCAAGGAGCTGATCGCGAGCGCGATCCACTACCAGTCAATGCGTCGCGACAAGATGTTCGTCGCGCAGAACTGCGCCGCGATGCCGGAGAACCTGCTCGAGAGCGAGCTGTTCGGTCATAAGCGCGGTGCGTTCACGAGCGCGGATAGCGACAAGAAGGGTCTGTTCGAGATCGCCGACGGCGGGACATTATTTCTCGACGAGATGGGCGAGATGCCGATGTCGCTGCAGGCGAAGCTCCTGCGCGTTCTGCAGGAAGGGACGATCCGGGCCGTCGGTGCGACCAGCGAGAAGCAGGTCGACGTCCGCATCCTCTGCGCGACGAACAAGGACCTCAATGCCGAGGTCGAGAAGGGCCGATTCCGCCAGGACCTCTACTACCGGCTGATGGTGTTCCCGATCAAGCTGCCGCCGCTGCGTGACCGCCGCGAGGACATCCCGCAGCTCGCCGCGCACTTCCTCAAGCGCTACGCCGAGGAGTATCGGATCGATTCGCCCGGCTTCACGCAGGACGCGCTCGATGCGCTCGCGTCGTACAACTGGCCGGGCAACATCCGCGAGCTCGAGAACGAGGCGCAGCGACTCATCATCCAGGCCGAGTCAGGTCACTGGATCGAGGTCACGGACCTGTCGCCGCGCTTGCGCAAGATCGAGGGCACCGTCACCCGCATCGCGCCCAAGCAGGGCACGCTCAAAGAGATGATGGATCAGGTCGAGCGCTGGCTGATCGCCGAGGCGCTACGCGACCATGGCAACAACAAGACGAGGACGGCGGCGACCCTCGGTATCACGCGCGAGGGTCTGCACAAGAAGCTCGCGAAGTTTGGTGTCTGAGTACACCAGCTCACAAGTTGGTGACCACGTCTGAGTTCCCGCGGGCTCGAGCTCGAACGGGAACGTGATATCGGCGCGCAGAAGCTGATATCGTGATGATCGTGCGGCTGTCGGTCCTGGCGGTGATGCTCGCCTCCTGTGGTTTTCGTCCCGGGGGCTTGCGCGCCGACGGCGGCAACGACGCGCCGGATATCGACGGCGCCGATGTCGACGTGATGGACGACGCCACGGTCGACCTGACGCCGTGGCTCGCTGGCTACACGCACCGCAAGACGATCATCGTGCGTCCCGGGGGTGCCGCGGTATCGCTGACGGATATCCCGATCGGGATCCGGATCGCCGTCGATGCCGATCTCGCCGCGTTCGCGCGCAGTGATGGCGCTGACCTGGTGGTCACGGCAAGTGACGGCACGACGGTGCGCACGCGCGAGCTGGTCTCCTATACCAGCGCGACGGGTGCTGCCGAGCTGTGGGTCAAGCTGCCCACGCTCCAGCTCGACATCGACACGACGCTCTACCTGTACTTCGGCGGAGCTAGCGATGCGACCGTGAGTAGCGCGGTGTGGTCTAACGGATTGATGGGCGTCTGGCACATGTCCAGCGTGGCGAGCGAGCTAGACAGCACGAGTCACGCGAACAACGTGACCCAGCTGATTCCCACCTCGGTGCCCGGCGCGGGTCCAGGGGTGGCCTCGCGCGGGGCTGCGCGTGCGTTCGACGGTGTCAACGATAGGCTCGAGGTCCTCGACCCGATCGACGGCAGCCTCGACGTCGGCACGGGGTCGTTCTCGATCTCGATCTGGCTCTACTCGCTGGGCACGACCAGCGTCTACGACCAGTCGATCTACAAGGGCGGCACCAATGGCGGCAATCCCGGCTACACGATCTTCAACGGCAGCGGGGGATGGCAGGGCAAGATCCTCGACAACACCACAGCGTTCACGGACCTCGCGTTCTCACTGACACCGATCGTGAATCGCTGGGTCCACTGCGTGATGGTGATCGATCGCGACAACACCCCGAACCGGTGGCGCACGTACGTCGACGGCGTGCCCACGAGCAACGCGACGTTCAACCTCGCGTCGTTCAGCGGAAGCGCGCCGCTCTACTTCGGCGGCGCTAC
>JAYVWH010000946.1:0-2263 GCA_043786265.1 Kofleriaceae bacterium
GGCTTCGAATTGGACTTCACGGCTTCCGGTAAGGGCATGGTCGGATCGGTACCCGCGCGCGCGACCGTCCGGCTGCCCTGTACCGGCGTCACGCGTACCTTCCAGTCGGAAGCGCGCTCGCGCAGGATCACCTCGATCGACTGCGCGAGCTCCTCCATGGAGCGATGTCGCTGTTCCGGCGACTTCGCCAGCATCTTGATGATGAGCGTCTCGACATCGCGTGGAATCGCCGGGTCGAGATCGGTAGGTAAGGGCGGCGTTTCCTTGAGGTGTGCGCTGACGAGCTCGGCCCAGTTGTCATAATCAAACGGCGCGACGCCGAGCAGCATCTCGAACAGGATGCAACCGAGCGAGTAGATGTCGGCGCGCCCGTCGACCTCGCGCGCGTTCTTGCACTGCTCCGGCGACATGTAGCGCGGGGTTCCGATCACGGTACCCGAGTGTGTCTGCACTGCGCGTTGATCGCGCTCGCGCACGAGCTTGGCGATCCCGAAGTCGAGCACCTTGACTCGGACACCTGCAGGCGACTCCGAGTCGGGCACCAGGAAGATGTTCGCCGGCTTGAGATCGCGATGGATGATGCCCTCGCGGTGGGCAACGGCGAGGGCGTTCGCGACGTAGCGCGAGATCATGCAGGCGATCGGAAGCGGCAGGCGAGGGTCGCGCTCCAGCCGTTCGGCCAGCGACTCGCCCGCGAGATACTCCATCACGATGAACGCGCGGCCGTCGGTCGCGTAGCCGAAGTCGAACACGTCGACGAGCCCTGGATGGTGCAGCGACGCGGCGGCCTTCGCTTCGTTGAAGAAGCGTTCGACCTGATCCCCTGGCACGTCGGGACGCAGCAGCTTCACCGCGACCTTGCGGCCGATCAGGGTGTGCTCCGCGAGGTAGACCACGCCCATGCCACCCTTCCCGAGCTCCGAGACGATGCGGTAGCTGCCGAGCGTCTGCCCGATCACGCGGTAATCGTAAGCTACGGAGGCGCGGTCCGCATCACGTAGTAGTGAATACCGCCCTTGGCATTCGCGATCCTGACCGCGACACCATCCTCGCCCTCACCTGGAACGAGGTCGGTCGCAAAGCGACGGTACCGATCGAGCTCGACGACCGTCCCGCGGACGCTGACGGCCGAGCCTTCGATCACCGTGCCCTTGACGTGCAGCTTGCCAGCATCGGGGGCGACGTCGTCGATCGAGGCCGTCGCGGCCGCATTGTCGAACTCGATGACGAGCTTGCCTTGCTCGGAGCGGCGGCCGCCTGCTGGCTCGGCCCATGCGGTGTACGTGCCCTCGTGCAATTCACCTGCCTTCAGCGTGACACTCGTGGTCGCACTTTGAAACCTCTTCTCGTCGCCCGCCTGTGGCGAGACGACGAACGTGTAGCTCGTGTTCTTCGGCGCGGTCTTCCACGACAGCGTCAGCTCGGGGAGCAAGTTCTGGTAGAGGATGGTGTAGTCGCGGCCATCGAGCTCGACGAGCGTCTTCGCGGCAGCCTTGGGCAGCGGCGTTTTCCCCGAGTCCTTGGCGACGTGAATCGTCCCGCTCGTCGTCTTACCCGCGCAGCGCAGCCGGTAGAATACGGAGCCGGCAGGTACGAGCACGTTCGCGCTTCCCGTGCCGCCGGAACGCGCGACCAGGCGCTTGAACGCGCGATCCTTCGCAACCTCGACGGTGCCGTTGGTCGCGCAGGCGGCGCCGAACGTCACGCGCACGGCGGTCGGCGCGCTCGCGTCGTGGACGACTGGAGATTCGCCGGCCACGATCGTGACGACCGTGCGCTTCGGCGCAGGCGAGCCGCGTTCGATCTGCCCCTTGGCAGAGATCGTGATCGAGTCACCGGCGGCCAGCGCCTGCTTGCCGTTCGCGGTCTCGACGAGCGTCTCGCCGCGCTGAGCGTCGACGGTGGTCGCTCCCGTGGGGTCGACGGTGGCCATTGCCGAGCCGCCGGCTTTCGTCGTGACCGTGCCCCCGGGAACGGTCGCGATCGCGTCGCGGTCGTTCGCCTCGACTGCGAAGGTCCCAGCGCTGAGCTTCACGAGCGATGTTCCTTCGCCGACGCTGAGCTTGCTGGCGCCGCTGGTCTCGCCGCGCACGCCGTTGCCGAGGATGGCTGCGATGCTGCCATCGGGAACGACGATGCTGGTCCCCGGAACGACGTCGTGCACGCCGATCGAGAGCGCGGTGTCGCCCTTGTCCGTCTTCATCGTTGCGGGCTTGCCAGTGATCTCGACGCTGACCCCTTCCGCCGGGGTTGCCACCGCTGG
>JAYVWH010000947.1:0-4217 GCA_043786265.1 Kofleriaceae bacterium
GCGTGGCTCGAGCCCCCGCCGGCCAGGCCGCTCCGGGGGCCTCCCAAGGGGAGCCAGGAGCGGGCACTGCGCTCTCACGGCTCTCCACCGAACACGAACGCGTGGTGCTGCTCCTCGTTACCAACCTTTCAGGTGAACACGAACATGATCAAGACAAGCCACAACAACAACCAGTCTCTCGGCCACAACAGCAACTCGCTCGTCGACAACAACAACTCTTTCGTCCACAACAACAACTCTCCTGGCTCCTCGGAGGTCGGCAACGAGTCGAACTTCATCGCGTTGAACGTCACGTATCAACTGATCCGCGCGCTTGCTCGGATTGTTCCGCTGATCGCTCGCACCGACCGTGACCTCGCGGATCAGCTCCAGCGTGCAGCCACGAGCGTCGCGTTGAACCTCGCCGAGGGGCAGCGCTCGATGAAGGGCAACCGGCACAAGCACTACGCGATCGCCCACGGAAGCGCGAATGAGGTGAAGGCCGGCTTGTTCGTCGCGCAGGCGTGGGGCTGGATCGAGCCGGGCGCCGAGGCGCTCGCGCTCCTCGATCGCCTCCTAGCGCTACTGTGGAAGTTGACCCACGTGGGTACTGCAGCGCCACGCCGCATTTGATCGCGGTTGCGTTTTCCGGCGGATCACGGATCACGGTTCACGGATCACGGACCACCGGCTGCCGTTGCGGCTGCGGCTGCGGCTCAGGCCATGCTGTCGATCAACGCGTGAATCCGATGAGCCGCGTAGAGCGGAAGCGATAGCAGGGTGTAGCGCGCGACATCGCCGGACTTGGTTGGCGTGTCGACATTCGTGATGGACGGGACGTCGGCGTTGAACCGCACTGCGCGCTTCCAGCGGCGCGCGGCCATGAGTGTGTGGAGCGAGCGCAGCGTGCCGGTGGTTCCCGCCTTGACCTCGATCGGCACGATCGCGCGACCGTGCTGAACGAGGTAGTCGACTTCTGCCTCCGCGCCGTGCGCGTCACGAAACCAGTAGTAGAGCTCGGGATCCTCGAAGAACTGCCGTGCGGTGCGCAACGCCTGGCCAACGGCTTGTTCAGCGACCGCCCCTTCGTTCGTAAGGATCACTTCATCTGCACGTGGCAGGTCAGACAGTCCGAGGCGCAAGCTCGCTGATAGCAGCCCGACGTCAAGAAGAAGCAGCTTGAAGCGTCGCTCGTCTACCTCCGCGCCCAGCGGAATCCCCGTCGCATGAGTGGCACGCACACGATGGCAGACGCGTGCATCACACAAGAGGTTTGCGGCTTGGCGCAACGCCGCCGCCCGCTGGTCGCGGTCGACGCGCGTGTATACGAACTTCTGACCGACCATCCGCGGAACCGCGTCGAGGACCGTGACAAGCCGGTCACGATGGACCGCAGCTGCATATTTCGCAAAGTCGTCTCGGATCGTCGCCAGGAGATCCGAATGGACACGCGCGCACTCGAGCAACGACTGCGACTCGCGGAAGGTCTCGACTGCTTCTGGCATTCCTCCAACAAGGACGTAGTCGCGAAAGCGCTCGAGTAAGCGCTCGTGGATGGCTGATGTTGGTGGATGGCGGAGGTCGAGCTCCCCGAGCATCCCGCCGAGCTCCGTGTCACCGATGCCGACGAGGAATTCGGCGAACGACATCGGCTCGAGGTAGAGGTAGGAGATCCGGCCGACGGGCATGCTGAAGGCATGATCTGCGAGCGCGAAGTCGAGCAGTGAGCCCGCCGCGATCACGGGCAATCGGGGCCGGCCCTCGTGGAGCCACCGTAGCTTCGCAAGGATCTCCGGTGCCGCCTGGATCTCGTCGAGGAACAGGAGCGACCGAGGTCCGACGGGGCGTCCCGTAAATCCTTCGATCGCGCGTACCGTTCGGCTCACGTCGTTGTCGGTGAACAGCTTCGCCGCTCGCGGATCGCGCTCGAAGTTGAGCTCCACGAGGTCGAGACCGTTCTCCTTCGCAAGCTCTCGCACCAGATAGGACTTGCCGACTTGTCGCGCCCCACGGATCACGAGCGGTTTGCGCTTCGTCACTCCCAGCCAGCGACCAAGCTCCGCGGAAGCGTCTCTCTTCAACGCTCAACATGATAAAAGTAACGTTAATTTTGTCAATCATCTCGACAAAACTGACCTCACCTGGCCGTGTCGCTCGGCGCTTCGCCGTATTTTCAACTACTTGAGATGGGTGAGGCCCAAGAGGCGAGGCCCCGCTGGCCAGGACGCGGAGGTCGGCTGAAGGAGCTTAGAGGCCTTCGTCGTCGACGAATCTTGTGGGACTACGATTTTCCGGTGGCTGCCACTCTGGTCCGCCACCTCGCACAACGGGCATGACAGGCGCGGCAGGGTGACCGCGATCGACAAAGCGATCGATGAAGCGGCGGCCGATCGGACCGGAAGCTCGGGCACGGTCGACGTCAGAGTCAGCGCTTCTTGGCTGCTGTCTTCTTGCCGGCGGACTTCTTCGCCGGCTTCACCGGCGGTTTTGTTCTCGGCGTTTGTGCTTTCGGCGTGGGCTTCTTCGGCGTCGCGGCCTTTGCAAGTGCGGCCTTTGCAGTCGCGGCCTTTGCAGTCGCCGCGGATTTTTTCGCCGAAGCGCCGGGTTTCTCGCTCGCCGCTCTACCCGACGCGCTGAGGCCAGGCTCGCCGTAGTGGTCCCATTCTCCGCGGCCACCGGTCGCGATCCATTCGCGACCACTTGGCAGCGCGACGACACCATTGTGTCCGTCCCGTGGCGGCTCGAACATCGGAACCGTGCCGATGATCTCGAGGCGCGCGTCGTAGACGACGAACTGCTTGTCGCGCTGATGGGAGATGACGAAGTAGTCGCCAAGCGGTGCAAAGGCCATTGCAATCCCCGGCCGCTCCGCGAGTCGCTGATTGTTCGGCCCAAACACGACGAGCTTGTCGTGATCGGCGTTGCACCCTTCGTGATCTTTCTTGGTTCGTTCGAGTGTCATGACGTGACCTGACGCGAGCACGGCAACGCCGACGAACACGTGGCCTTTGGGCGCGTCGATCTTGCGCACGATCTTGCGGCTCGGGATCTCGTGCTGCGCGATGAACGCGTCCTCGTTCAGCCACAGCGTCTTGCCGTCATGCGGGTTGAACGTCGCCGGGCTGCCCGCCTTTTGTGCGAGGCGTCCGACCGCGTTACCGCTGTCATCGACCATCAGGAGTGGCTTGTCGTACTCGTCGCCGATCACGAAGTACGGGCCGACCCACTCGGCTGCGTTCAAGGACTTCGCGGGACCGATCGAGACGACACGACCGTCTGCCTGCACGAGTTGGTTCTGGTCGTCGCCGTACTTCGCGTAGCGCCCATCCATCGAGTGATAGAAGCCGGGCACGAAGCCGCTCTTCTCTCCCGTGCGCAGGTTCCAGCGTCGGCCACCGGCATGAACCTCATCGTGGCTGAGGACCTCTATCGTCTGCTGACCGCCGCCGTTGCTGCCGGGCTTGGCATGTCGCGCGAGATGGATGTACGTGCTCATAAATTCTCCTGACTACGGCGCAGCGATGCCGTGCTCGGTCATGACAGCCGCGTTGCGCGTATCACTGCGCTGCAGCGCGGGTCGCTGGTTCAGTCGCTCTGCATAAGCCGTGAATACTGGCCGCAGCTCGAGCATCTTGAACCGAAGCATGTAGCGCAGCGTGCCGCCAAAGATAACGTCAGCCATCGAAAACGTCTCACCGAGAATGAAGTCGCGTCCGTCGAGTGCGCTCTCCATCGCTTTGACCATGGAGTCGTAGTCACCCCAGCCGGCCTGCCCGGGTTTGTACTCCCACTTGCTGAGCTTCGCGAGCGCGCCCGGCTCGATTACCGACGGCGCGAACAGCGACCACCGCAAGTACGTCGCACGCTTCGCATCGTCAACGCGTGGCGCGAGCCTACCGGCGGCGTAGCGATCGGCGAGGTACAGGCAGATCGCTGCAGATTCGGTCACTACTGCGTCACCATCGGTGAGGATCGGCAGCTTTCCCATCGGGTTGAGAGCGATGATCTCCGGGGCCTTCTGGCCGCCTGTCATGATGTCGACAAACTTGAGCTCGTACGGCTCGCCCAGCTCCTCGAGCGCCCAGATCGTTCCGGCCGCGCGAGAGAACGGGTGGTGATAGAGCGTGATCATGCCCGGAGCATATGCCGAGTGCAGCGAACGGGTCACGCACCTAGCGCGACACGCACGTAGCAGCGTTGCTTTCCATCTTCCGATCCGGTGACGTACCCCGCCGCTC
>JAYVWH010000948.1:0-10448 GCA_043786265.1 Kofleriaceae bacterium
GACGGGTGCCGTGCGGACTGCGGCAAGGTGGAGCTGTGTGGGGATGGGCTTCTCGATGACGGCGAGGGCTGCGACGATGGCAACTCGAACACCGCCGATGGCTGTGATGCCTGCGTTCCGACCGCGTGGCGCGCGCACGTCGTGATCGGGGGTGGGCTCGATGCGCTCTCGGTTTGGCTCAACACACCTCAGGGGCTCGCCGCCGACGGACTGGGGAACCTCTACGTCGCCGATACCTATGACCAAAGGATCCGGCGGGTGAGCTCCACGGGGGTGATCACGACCGTCGCAGGAACCGGCAGCCCAGGCTTCAGTGGCGACGGCGGTGATGCTGTGTATGCGCAGATCGCCAACCCGATGGGCTTGGCCGTCGACGGTTTCGGGAGCGTATATTTCGCGGACTCCCTCAACCAACGGATCCGACGCGTGGATGCAGCCGGCGTCATGACCACGGTGGCTGGCACGACGGCCGCCGGAAATTTTGGCGGTGGCTACAACGGCGACTCGATCCCAGCCACCCTTGCACAGCTCAACATGCCGTTGGATGTCGCGGTCGACGGCCTGGGCAATCTGTACATCGCGGACAGGTTCAACCATCGGATCCGGCGGGTGTCCCCATCCGGAATCATCACCACGTTCGCGGGTTCGACGTCGGGATCGGGGTTCAGCGGCGATGGGGGACCGGCAACGTTGGCGCTTCTAAATCAGCCGGCAGGAGTCGCTCTCGACGGGCTCGGGAACGTCTACATCAACGACGCGCGCAATCTCCGCATTCGACGCGTCGATGCATCAGGCACGATCACGACCGTTGCAGGCACGGGCATCTTCCCCGCGCCCCTTTACGATAGTGCGGGAGTGCTTGCTGTGAATGCCGCTATCAATCCAATTTCGATCGCCGTGGATGCCACCGGCATCATGTACTTCGGTGATTCTGGGTGGCTCCGCCGCGTCGGCGCCGATGGGTTGATCCGGACCGTCGCGGGCACGGGAATTCCTGGCGACAGCGGCGATGGCGGTCTGGCCACAAACACGCAGATCCTCGGGCCCAGGTCCATCGTGCTCGCCGGGCTCGGAAAGCTGTTCTTCACCGATGACCATCGAATCCGGCGGGTGGATCCGGCGGGCATCATCTCCAGCGTCGCAGGTTCGGGAGCCGGCGGACCGTCGGGCGAAGGCGGGGCGGCAACCGCTGCGCCCTTGAGTGGGCCATCGGCGATCGCGCTCGATGGAGCTGGTAATGTGTACATCGCAAACAGCAGCGCTCATCGCGTGGTGCGCGTGACTCCGGGCGGGCTCGTCGAGACCGCGGCCGGCACCGGGGCGTTGGGTACTGCTGGCGATGGTGGCATGGCACGCCTCGCACAGCTCGAAAGCCCGATCGGCGTCGCGGTGGACGGTTCGGGTAATCTCTACATCACCACGGGAGTGATCGCACGGGTCCGTCGGGTGCGTTCCGATGGCATCATCGTCGCGGCCGCAGGCACCGGCACGGCTGGATTCAGCGGTGACGGAGGAGCCGCGACGAGTGCACAGCTCAGCGGGCCGCAGGGTCTCGCGGTCGATGGGGCCGGCAACCTCTACATCGCCGACATGAACAACAACCGGATCCGGCGCGTGACGCCCGCGGGGGTGATCTCGACCGTGGCTGGCTCGGGGACGCAGGGGTTCAGCGGCGACGGCGGAGCCGCGACCAGCGCCCAGCTGTCCGCACCGTCAGGGGTCGCGTGTGACGGCGTTGGCAACCTTTACATCGCCGACAAGTCAAACCAGCGGATCCGCCGGGTCTCGCCAGCCGGCGTCATCACGACGATCGCAGGCACCGGGGTCCTGGGATCCAGCGGCGATGGTGGCGCCGCGACCGCCGCGAAGCTTTCCTATCCCGAGAGCATCGCGATCGATGCTCTCGGGAACCTCTACCTCGCCGACCGAACCTCGCTCCGAGTTCGCAAGGTCGCCACGACAGGCATCATCACCACGATCGCGGGTGGTGGCATCGTCGGAGTCGGTGGAGACGGGGGACCGGTGGCCAACGCGCGGCTGTCTTCGCCCGTTGCCGTTGCGGTCGACGCCCTGGGACGCGTGCTGTTCGCCGACCAGAATGGGCAGCTCGGAGATAAGCTCCGGCGTATCGCGAATGGCACGATCACGACTGTGGTGGGCGTCCTTGATCCGGAAGGCACGGGGCCAGTCGCGCAAGCACACCTTGCTGACCCGCGTGCGTTCGTGGTGGCACCATCGTTCACGTTGTTTGCGGGAGGTAGCTCGGGGACTCTCGAGGCCTTGCGCGCCACACCGCCGTGGCTCGAGGTCGTCGCCGGGCGCTATCCGCAGGACATCGTGACCGGCGCGCTCGCACGGTTCAGGGACAAGAACTTCGGCGCGATCTCCGGGGTCGCCTATGATCCGAGCGCAGGTTTGATCTATCTGAGCGAATCAACCGCGAACCGGCTGCACGTGGTGACGGTCGTCGACCCCACCGACGCACAGACGTGGACGATCGGACCGCTCGCCAACCCGTCGGGTACGGAAGGGTTCGCAGACGGCGTGGCGGTCTCGGCGCAGTTTCGCGGTCCCACCGGCCTGTACCTCGACGAGGTGGCTCACCATCTCTACGTCGCCGACACCGGAAATCATGTCGTGCGACGGATCGATCTGGCGAACGGGGTCGCCAACGCGACCGTGACAACGATCGCGGGCAGGCCGGCCACCCGCGGCTATTTAGGGGACGGGGGCCCGTCCGGCCAGGCCTCGCTGTACGCGCCACAGGCAATCACGCGCTGCCAGAACGGCGACCTGTTCATCGCCGACACGGGAAATCATCGGGTGAGACGCGTCGCCATGTCCTCGGGCGTCATCACGACCGTGCTCGGTGTGGGCGTGGCGGCTTCGTCCGGAGACGGTCGGCCCGCGACCAACTTCCCGGTCCAGGCGCCCCTCGGTCTCGCGTGCGACGCGGTCGGCAATCTGTATGTGACCTCGACGTCCACGGTGCGGCTCCTGCCCGCCGACGCGAGCGGTGTCGTCGATGGGTCCGGGGGTGTCCAGACGATCTACGGTGCGGCGCCGCGCGACACCTTCCCGGCGAGCGTGATGTCCTGCCTGACTGGGCTGGTCGTCACGGGGGCAACGACGGTCCAGGTTGTCGATGCTTGCACAGGCCTTCTGGTCGAGCTCGAGCGCGTCCCCGGTTCGTGAACCGCGCGAAACAAGCCAAGCGCCTATCGCGTGTGAAACCCCTCGAGGAAATCCCTCGAATTTGGCCGTCCGCCGGCACCACGTCGAGGTCATACCCACGTGTTACGTAGTTCGTGATGCTCGTATCCTCGGAGCACGCGATCAGCGTCACGCGCGCCGTCCTCGATGCACCACTTGTGCGCGTCGAGCCGACGGACATCGCGCGGCTCGTGGCGTTGCTCGAAGGCCCGACGTCGCCGCTGGCGCAGCTCCGTCACGCGATCCACGCCCATCGTCTCGCCGGTGCGGAGAGCTTCACCGAGCTGCTATCGCTGGCGCGGCTGATCGGCGTCGAACGCCACGGCTATCAGATCGAGACCGTCCACCGCGTGCTGCGGACGCTGCGCGGGCGCGCGCTGCTGTCGGACGAGGTCGGGCTCGGGAAGACGATCGAGGCGCTGATGGTGCTACTGGAGTACCAGGTGCGCGGCATGGCGAAGCGCGTGCTGGTACTCGCGCCGCCTGCGCTCGTGCCGCAGTGGGTCGGCGAGCTGGCGTCGAAGGCTGGGATCGCGGCGCGGACGACCAATGACATCGCCTATGAGTCAGCTCGAGTAGCAGCTACGGGCCTCGCGCCTTCGCGCCTACGGGTTGATGTAGTGCGCCCGGATCTCGGGCGCGGATAGCTCGCGCGCGTAGACGCGGACTTCGTCGACGAGCCCGGTGTAAGGGGACGACGAAGATTCGCCGCCACAGAGTAGAAACAGTCCGGGACCCGGCCCGAGCGACGCGAAGCCGGCGGCGCATCCTAGTAGTACGCCATCGAGGTACCCGCACAGGTTCGCTCCGTTGAACGTCCCGACATATTGGTGCCATTGATTGTTCAGGATCCCGTTGGCGCCAGGCGCGTCCAGGGTCCCCGTACCGCCAGGCTGATTCGTGTGAAGCGCCAACGTTGTGGAGTTGTAGATGTTGAAGCGCAGGATGCCGTAGGCCGTCGGCGTGCTGGCTCCGGTACCTTGCAGCTTGACCGCGACGACGTTGGCGCCGGTGGTGGTAGTGGGCTGCGTGCCGCCGTTTACCCACGCCTCCATGGTCATCGGGCCTGTAATCGCCAGCCCCGGATCGCTCGCGATGCTCGCGAACACGGTGCTACCGTCGCAACCAAGCGCGTTGCCGGCGATGCCGGTCGGCCACTGCGGCGCGGTCGTGATCGCGAGGTCGCGCGCGTTGCCCGAACTGTCATGCGCCACCACGCCGGTGCTCTCGTCGAGAGCGTAGTACGCGACCAGCGTCGCGTCGTCGAGTACCTGGGCGGGGGAGCGCGCGAGGCCGAACACGCGGACCTCGTCGAGGAGGCCAGCAAACGACGGACCGATGTCGAGCGGCGCACTCGACGTCTGGAGCGATCCGCCGGAGGCGGGCATCGTCGCGCGCTCGAGGACACCGTTCACATAAATCGATGCGGTCGCGCCATCCCACGTCGCGGCGAGGTGGAACCACGTATTCAATGTCACCGCCGTCGCGGAGCTGACCGTCACGTTCGCGCCGTTCGCGAGCGTGAACTTCGCGTTCGCGTGCGCGGCGCCATCGAAGCCGAGCTGGAAGTCGCCGTTCTTCGCTACCACGACCCTATTGCTCGGAAGTGCACTGGCGTTCACCCACGCCTCGAGGGTCACGCGCGTTACGTCGAGCGATGCCGACGCCGGCGCGGTTGCGTGAGTCGTCCCCGAGATGCTGAGCCCGCCGCCGGCCCAGCCGGTCATCCAGTTGAACTGAGTTCCGAAGATCGACGCATCGTTGCCGGCGCCGCTCGCGTCGGTGAGGGTCCCGCCGCTACCGTCGTTCATGTGGTAGTAGGCGACGGCGCCCACGCCGATGCCGTTGTTGCTACCGCTGCCGCTGCCACTGCCACTGCCGTCTATCGCGCCGTCTATCGGCCCGCCATCGCCGCCGCCTAATGGAGCGAGCGCTTGATAGCTGCATGCGACGACGACGACGAGGGCGACGATTCCACAGTTCCAGGCCTTCATCAAAATCTCCCGTTCATCGCGATTCCCGTCGGTGCGACCACCACGGTCGACTCGGCGCGACGACCGCGCGCAAATCGCCACACCGCGATCCCTCCGCACGCGATGGCGGCGGTCGCGACACCCGCAGCCGCGTAGCGCTTGTTGTTGGCGCCGTCGTAGAGCGCGTCGCGCCGAAGCTGGTTCGTCGTCTCTCGCTTGGCGTCGTCGTACGCCGAGCCGGCCCACAGATTGAATGTGAGCGCGGTGACGGCGAGCACGACCGCGCCTCCAGCGAACACGTACGGCGATGGCATCTCGCGATTGTGATCGCGCACGATCAGCCACGCGGTGGTGCCCGCCGCGGCGATTCCCGCCACCGCAAACACGCCGGCCACGGGGTGCGCGCCGTTGGCCGACGAGTACAGCGAGTCGCGATGCGTTTGGCTCGAGGTCTCGGCCTTCGCTTCGGCGTACGTCTGCGAGCCCGACATCTCGAATGCGAGCGCGACGATCCCCAAGGCGATCGCGCCGCCCCCGACGACCACCGGGACGATGGCAATACGGCGATTGGGCTGCGTCCTCAGCGGCGCCACGGCTTGAGGCTCGACAGGCTTCACCGGTGGCTTGTCCGTGGGCCTGACCACCGCCGGCGCGGTGACCGTACCCTGCAGCTTCGGGATCTCGATCGTCTTGCTGTCGCTTTCCGTGGCGATCTCCACGGTGGCCGACCACGTGGCGTTGTTCGGAGCGTGCGCCGTGATCGTGTACGTGCCGCCGTCGATCGGCAGCGCGTGATTCCACAGCGCCTCGTCGACCCGCTCGTCGCCGCGAGTGATCTCGAGGCCGTCGATGTGGCTGTCGGCGGCGACGTTGATCGCGAGCTTGGACAGGCGCGGTTCGAGCGTTGTCACGCGGGTGGCCGCGATGTCGTGCAGCTGCTTGGTCGCGGCGTCCGAGACGGATCGCGTCGCGCGTTCGGCTTCGAGGAACAGGCCCCACGCGGTCGCGAGCTGGCCGAGCTTCTCGCGGCACCCCGCGAGGTTGAGCAGCGTCGTCGGTGCAGCCTGGAGCTTCTGGCTCGCCTGGAGCGCCTCGCATGCTTCGGCGAACTTTCCGGCGGCCATCAGATCGCGTCCCTGGCGGAACAGCACCTCCGCCTGCGCTCCGGCGGGTTGCGCGGATGCCGTCGCGGAGACCGCGATGACCAATGTTGCGACGAGCGATCGAATCATGGGGGTGTCTCCATCAGCGCGAGATCGGCAGACCGTTCTCGTCGACCTGCACGGCGGGAGTCTTCGTTGGTGGCAGCGCCGACTTCGCAGACTTCGTGGGCTTCACGATCGCCGGCGGCGACGTCGGCGCCTTCGCGATCGCCGGCGGCTTTTTCGTGGTGTCGGTTGTGACCGTCTTGTGCGCGGCCCAGCGTGCCCCGCGTGCGATCTCGTTGACGTCGCGACCGAGCGTCCAGGACGTCAGGTCGTCGCCGGTGTTCATCTCGCCGTCGGGCCCGCCGGAGATCACGCCGACGATCTGATTCGACGGCTGGTCGCTGCACGTGATCTCCATCGGGTGGCCCCAGCCATCGATCGAAGCGGTCAGATCCTCGGCCGTCGGGCATGGCGCGCCAGCGTTTGCCTTCGCCCACGCGACGAACGCGTGAAGCGTTGCAGCGATCGTCTCGGTGGTAGTCTTTGTGAGGTCGGGCAAGGCTGGCTTTGCATTTGTCGCCAGCTCCGCCGGCTTCGGCTCCACCGGCTTCGGCTCCGCCGCGATCACCGGTGACGGTGACGATGCGTCGGTCCCGCGGTGTGTCGCGATCACTGCAGTCATACCGCCCGCGATCGCCACCGCCGCCGCCGCCGCGAGGACCCACTTACGGCGCGAGCGGTCTGTCCTGCGCACCGGTTCTGTCGCGCGTGCGGGGCGCGTTCCAGCCGCGCCGGAGAGCGTGGTCGCGGCGCCCGTCGACACCGCGGCGCCCGTCGACACCGCCGCGCTGAGCGGCAGCGTCGCGGAGCCCATCGCCACCGCGGCGCCGGCCGCCACCGCGGAGCCACTCGCCACCGCAAGGCCCGTCGACACAGAGGAGCCCATCGCCATCGTGCTGGCGACTCCGAGCGAGCCCGGCAACGGTGTCGGCGCTCTTCCCATCACGCGGCCAAGCGCCGCTGCGAGCTCGGACCCCGATCCGAACCGTCGTCCGGGATCCTTCTCCAAGCAGCGCGCGATGAGATCGTCTACCGCTGGCGGAATATCGTGCGCGAGCGAGGCGGCGCGCGGCGGGGCCTCCATCAAGTGCTTCGCGATCAGCTCGCCCGCGCCTGCGGCGACGAACGGCGGCCGGCCGACAACGAGCGTGAACAGCACGCAGCCGAGCGAGTACACATCGCTGCGAAGGTCGACCTCGCCCGCGCCGCGACACTGCTCGGGGGACATGTACTGCGGCGTGCCCATGACCGCCGAGGTCTGCGTCTTGACGCCGGCATCGTCGGGCGCGAGCTTCGCGATCCCGAAATCGAGGATCTTCGCGCGCTCTCCGCCGACGACGTCGGGATCGGGCACGAGAAAGATGTTCTCGGGCTTGAGATCGCGATGGACGATGCTGCGTCCGTGCGCCGCGCCGAGGGCAGTCGCGACCTGCCGCATGAGGTTGAGCGCTTCGGGCACCGCGATGCGCCCCTGGCGAGCGAGCCGCTTCGACAGCGGCTCGCCTTCGAGCAGCTCCATGACGATGTATGCGGTGCCGTCCTCACCTTCGCCGTAGTCGAAGATCTGGACGATGCCCGGATGCGCGATCGCTGTCGCTGCCTTCGCTTCGTTGAAGAACCTTCGCAGCGTGTCCGGATCCGACGAGAACTTCGCGTTGAGAACCTTGACCGCGGCTCGCCGGCCCAGCGTCGTGTGCTCCGCGAGCCACACCTCGCCCATGCCGCCCGCACCAATGGTCGACATGAGACGATACGTACCGAGGCGCCCCGGGGCCATCGTAGCCATCATCTCACATTTCCGCGCCAGAATATTCACGCGCAGCTTCGCGGTATTGGCCGGGCCGTAAACAAAGCCGGAGAAGGCAGCTGCGCCGAAGAGCTTCGGCGTCTACTACCAGCGCGCCCGCGAGCACCCGACGTACGCGCGGCTGCGCGCCGCGCAGGTCAGGCTAGGGAAATTCTCCAAAACGTCGCGCCGCCGACGGCCGACGCGGAGCCGTCTGTAAATCGCCGCATCCTGGTGGATGAGATCGGCACGGCGTCTGAACTCAGGCCGAGGTGTTCGAGGATGTGTAGCGAACGCGACGTTGCTCTTGCAGATGCGCCAGCACCTCGTCGGTCGTACGCGTACGTCCGGCATCCAGATCCGCGGTCCCGCGCTGGACGGATTCGCCAACTTGATTCTCGTAGCGAACGTAGTCACGGATCGCAGAGTTCGCGAGCACATGAAGCGGACGACCTGAGCGCTCCGCCAGCTTGCGCAGCTCTTCCTGCACATCTTCGTCGAGAGTCACGCTCTCTGCCGGCTTGCCCATGCCCACATTGTAGCAGGCATGCGGATTCAACGTGCTTCGAGGAGCTCGAAGACCTCGATCTCTGCTCGGCGCAGTTCTGACCGGTTGCGACTACCCATTGACGGCGTACGGCGGTGCCTCGAAGTGCGCGAGTGCTTCGGCGACCGTGAATATGCGCGGCTTGGCCATCTACTACGTTCCTACACCGTGTTGCGGTTCGTTGGCGTTCGTTGAACATCATGCAGCTGCTCTCGCGCGAATCGCGATTCCTCGTCGGGGGAACGCTGCGACGAGTCCACCGTCGCCTTCGACACTGCGTGCTCGACGGAGCCACGAACGGTCACGCAACTGATCGAAACCGATCAGGAATTGGTCCGTCCCAAAAGAGCCGCACCAGATAGACTAGGAGACGATCAGGTCAGCGGCTCGAGCGCGACCACCCGCAACCGCGGGACGTGGTCGTACAAGCCAGTGCCGGTTCGCCCCGGTACATAGAACCCGGTGACCCGGTAGAGCTGGCCGTGTACGAGCGACCGGTCTCGCCTGACCAGGTGGATCGCGTGCTCGAAATCCGCGTACGACTCGCCGGTATATCGACCGTCCACGATGATGAACTGGCCCTGTGCGAGGCGGAGCGCATCCGTGGGAGTTATCGGCGAGGGGTGGAGCGGCAACGCAAACGCGCGCCGAAGCGTCGCGACGATCGCGCCGGCATCGACCGCGCTGACATTCGAGATGACGAGCTCATCGCAAGGGGCTAGATCGAATGCCCCGGCAACCCTGAGCTCGGCGCGGGTTCGATCGTGTGTACCTCGCGTCATGCTGATGTCTGTGACCGCGCCGATCGGGACGTACAACGCGGCCTCGAGCGCGCTCGCGCCGAAATCCTGTCCCGGCTCGAACACAACGGTTGTCTCGTCGTGGCTGCGGATGCAGAGCGAGCCGCCGGCATACCAGACGCCAAACGGTTCGATCGCGATCACGTCCAGACCAGCGTCGTTGTAGCCGGCGGTCAGATACCGCGCGTCGCTGGCCGGCGAAAAGAATCCGGTGACGCGGAGCCGTGTCCCGCCGGGAATCGTGCCCGGCACGGAGATCATGACGCCTTCGAAGTTCGACATCTCAGCGTGATTGGGCTCGAACCTGCCCTCGACCGTGACCAGCTCACGTTTCGCGAGTGTCTTGAGCTCGGCTGCGGCAATCGACCGCGCGTTAGTAGGCAGGCTGAAGCGCCGCGACACGTAGCCGATGATCGCGTCGACATCTCCTCGGTCAATCGGCGTGACGGTCTTGACCAGCTTGTCTCGCTCGAACGCGAGCGCGAGCCCGCCCGGCATGTGATACCCGTACGTGATCTCAGCGAGCGGCAGCGACAGAGGACCCGGTGGATAGCCATCGAAGTCGCGCTCGAGCGGTGTCAGCCTCAGCTCGCGATCGTCGGCCGCGACGGCCACCGTGTGTCCCGTGATGACGGTCTCTAGCAGGGTGAGCATGCGAGCATGACCGGTGTGCATCGTACGACCTGCCCGTTGATCAGAACGCCGAACCATTCCCCAAAATCCTCGACGGCGATTGCAGTCCTGGGGAACGAATCGCGCCGCAACGTCGCGTAATTTTTAATGCCGACGTTCATGGCATTCACGAGGTCTGGGCGGAGAGCGAGCAAAACGCTGGATCGACATTCAAGTTGCGCTTGCCGCTGCCGCAGCCGGCTTGATGAGTGCGCCCGCGGCCGTGACGACTCAGTTTCCGTCGGTTGC
>JAYVWH010000949.1:0-2323 GCA_043786265.1 Kofleriaceae bacterium
CGTCGCCGAGTGTGGCGTCGCCCGCGTCTGGAACTGGGCCATGGGCAAGACGGACATCGTCGACACCCTCCAGGAAGTCCCGACGGCGACAATCCAGCAGCAGCTGACTGACTTCGCTGCGTCTGGCTACAAGATGAAAGACCTCATCTACGCCGTCTACACCAGCGACGACTTCGTGAAGTTCTAGGAAGCCAGGAAGGACAACCACCATGAAGCGCACTGGATACATCCTCACGATCCTGGCCTCCTCGGTCCTGGCATCTGCCTGCACCGACGAGACTGCACCCGTCAACGCACCGCCCTCCGGCGGAACCTCCGGCGACGAGACCTCGACCTTTGACCACGACAACAGCGGCATCTCCCCGTGGGAGCTGCTCGACCGTCTCCAGCAGGAAGGACCGCCGTCGTTCACCTCGCGCGTTCACTCCTGCTCGAAGGTCCGCTACGCGACGCTCGGCAACGTGCTCCGCGGCCTCAATGTCACCATCCCGACTGCAGCGCCGGCCGCCGGCGACGTGAGTGCAGGAGCCCTGTACTTCACGGGCGACAACGCGATGGGCACCGCGAACTACGCGAACCGTATCCGCGAGAACATCGGCATCTCGACCTCGGGCGCCTCGCGCGAGTTCGACATCTTCGCCGCTGCAGCGGACCCGATCATCGCCAGCTTCACCGCGAACTCGATCACGCGCTGCCCCGGCGCAACGCTGTTCGATACGAATGACAGCTGCCAGGTCGCCGGTATCACCTGCCTCATCGGCACACCAGCGACGACGCGCCACCTCGACTACTGCAACCTGACCGTCGCGAGCGCGTCGGACAAAACCGTTGGCAAGCGCCTTGCCGTCGCGACCATGCTGGCCGCGGCCTACACCTGCGAGTAAGGAGACCAACCATGGCAAAGTCCCCATTCTCCAAACGTGACGAGGAGCGCGAGCTTTCGCGCCGCGCTCTCATCAAGTGGAGCGTCGCCGCGGGTGCTGCCCTCGGTGTGTCTCGCTCGAAGATCTTCGAGATCCTCGAGAAGACCGCCGGTCGCGACCTCGCACAAGCCGCTTCCGAGAACGCAACAGCGCGCTCGGTCCACATCATCGCCGGTAACGGTGGTGCAGCGTGGTTCCAGCTGCTGTGGCCGCACAACGACGTCGCCGCGGCGAACAACACCACGTTCGCGTGGCACCGCCCGGGTGAGTCGATGCTGGTCGCCGGCACCGACAAGCCGCTGACGGTCGGTCCAGACACCCCGTTCAAAGATCTGCCGGCAGGCCGTCAGATGACGGTGTTCCAGGCAGGCGCCAACGAGACCCACACGGCGACCCCCGCCAGCGTGCTCACGCTCAACGGAAGCAACATCATCTCGATCGCGAGTGCGCTGCAGGCGAGCTCGCCGAGCGTCATCCCGCTGATCACGATCGGTGTCGCCGACGCTGGTACGGCGCCGGGTGCTGCCCGCCCCGCGAACGTCGGCAGCGCAGACGGCATCGTGAATCTCTTCAACAGCGCGGCCTCGCGCGCAGGCGGCCTCCTCTCCAAGGCGCAGGACGCGACGCTGTACAAGGCGCACTACGATGCGTTTGCTCAGCTCAACCGCGCTGCAAACCGCTCGACGACGAAGACCGCGTACCTGACGGCGCAGAACGCTGCGGCCTTCCTCGGTACGAACCTGTCGGCCAAGCTGGCCATCCAGCAGGCAGACCGCGACCGGTATGGCATCGACGGCACAACGCGCGCCAACGTGCGTGACATTGGCCTCGCCCTGATTGTCGCCGTCAAGGCGTTCAAGATGGGCCTGACCAACGCCATCGCGCTGCCCGCCATGCGCGACGATCCGCACGGCGCCTTCGCCGACGGCTCGGCCATGTCCGTCCCGCCGATGCTCAAGAAGGTGTTCGACGGGTTCATGAACGACCTCAAGAACACCGTCGACGACAACACCGGCAAGGTGCTTGCTGACGACACCGTGATCACGATCTGCGGCGATACGACCAAGAACCCGCTCAACCGCAGTGGTTGGCCGGATGGCACGCCGAACAATAGCAACCTGGTGTGGGTCTACAGCGCCGGCCACCTCAAGAGCGGCTGGTTCGGCGGTACGAAGCGCGACAACACGGTCTCGGGCTTCGACGCTCAGGGCAATGCGGCGGCGTACAACGGTGGCACCACGGCCAAGTACGCGATGGCCTCGATCGCGTACGCGATTGCCAAGCGTGACGAGCGCGCGATCACCGCGTTCGCCAACGGTACGACGATCTCGGGTCCGTTCGGTCGTCCGAAGGATCTGTAAGCTCCTCGGGTATCCGAGCTGCCGCGGCGCCTTTCGCAA
>JAYVWH010000950.1:0-4847 GCA_043786265.1 Kofleriaceae bacterium
AGCGGCATCCTCCAGGATGCGTGGGAGTGGACCGGTACGGGATGGGAGCTGCTGCGCACCGATCAGCTGCCGATCAACCGCTACGACGCCGCGATGTTCTCCGACCCGCGCGGCGCCGGGGTGGTGATGTACGGCGGCTACGTGAGCTCGAACAATGGCATCACGCCCGCCGCCGACACGTGGCTGCTCCGATGGGAGGGCACGGCGCTCGACGAGGCGTGCCGCGAAGCGGGTCGCGATGACGACGGCGACGGCCGGACGAGCTGCGCCGATGTCGACTGCTGGGCTCAGTGCACGCCGGAGTGCCCGCCGGGGACGAGTTGCACGACGCCGGGGTGCGGTGACGGCGTCTGCAACGCCGCGCTCGAGACCTGCCGGCTGTGTCCCGGCGATTGCGGTGCATGCACGCCACCGGTGTGTGGCGACTTCCACTGCGACCCGGGCGAAGCGTGCCCGGGCGACTGTCCCTAGCGGGGCACTCTTGGACGCGGGCCCGAGGCGCAGGCTCAGGTCTTGTCCCACGGGGACGCGTTCGGGCTTCGGTGCGCGCGTCGCTCGCGGACTCGCGACGCGCGTCGATCGCTACGCCCTTACTTGTACTTCGCCTTGAGGGCGACGACGGTCGCACGCAGCGCATCGCCCTTGGTCTTGTCGACCATCGCGACGTAGCTCGCGTATCCAAGTGCCACGGTCAGTAGGTCGGCGCCCGTTCCATCGGCCTTCGCCGAGCCCCACGTCTTGCCGGCGGGGCCGTCCTTCTTGACGTGGTGGAGCAGGGCGCGGAAACGGCGCAACTCGTCGCGCGGCACACCGGGCTTGCTGTTGACGACGACCCCAGTGACTTCCTGGCGACGGCCTTTGCGCACGACGCGGATCTTGTCGGGATGGATCGCGAAGCCCTCGGTGTGGACGAGCTTGCGCATGAACGCGAGCATTGCGCCGACGGGGGCCGCGGAGTCCTTCGACGAGACAGTCAGGTCATCGGCGTAGCGCGTGTACGTGAAGCCGTGCTTCTTCGCCCAGCCGGTGAGGCGGCGATCGAGGCGGCGGCACAGGACGTTGGTGATCGCAGGCGAGGTGGGCGCGCCTTGCGGCAGGCGGCGCGGACCGCGCGCGACGAAGTAGCGGGTGCCGTCCAGCTCGGCCTCGGTGATGTCGGGCTCGCTGCACAACAAGCCGAGGACGGTCGCGACTTCCTCGCTGTAGCCGAGCTTCTTGAACAGGCCTTTGACCCGGCGGTAGGTGACGGTCGGGAAGAAGTCCTTGAGATCGACGTTGACGACAACAGCCGCACCCAGGTGGGGCAGGGCGTTGGTGACGGTCGAACGACCAGCCACGAAGCCGTGCGCTTGCTCTGCGAGCGCGAGCGGCTCGAGCA
Organism: Kofleriaceae bacterium; assembly: GCA_043786265.1. GTDB lineage: Bacteria > Myxococcota_A > Polyangia > Haliangiales > Haliangiaceae > JABFXX01. The sequence continues at coordinate 1,379 of JAYVWH010000950.1, forward strand.
CGCGGGCGAGGATCCAGTGCTGCACGGCCTTGAGGCGCTTGTGCGGTGCGGAGATCAGGCGAACCCCACCGGTCTTCTTGGGGATCGTGAAGCGGTGGTAGTGCGACGTGGTCGAGACCTCGCGCGAGAATGCGAGGAAGCGCAGCGCACCGAGGGACAGCTTCATCGCACTCGCGAGCTCGAGCGCGGTGTTCGCGGCGGGGAGCCTCGCGGCCGTGAGCTTCGCGAGATCGGAGACGCGGCGATCGGGCGTGGGCCCGAGGCCCGCGGAGACGTGCGCGCCGAGGTAGGTCAGCTCGCGCGTCTTCTTGTCTTGCGTCTGTCCGCGCGACTGAGCACGGAGCGCGAGCTTCTTCTGCTTGTTCTCCTCGCGCTTGCGCTTGGAGTCCGCCATGCGCTGCTTCTTGAGATCCTTCTCGAGCTGCGCGACGTTCTTGAGCGAAGCGGCCTGCGTGCGCAGCGCCGTCAGCTGCGTGCGCAGCTGCTGGATGCGATGCATCTCGTCCGGCGGATCGGACGGCGGCGGCACCGGCGGCCAGAAGCCGAGGCGCACCATCTCGTCGAAGATGACCTCGTCTTTGCCGCCCTGGGCGATGCGAGCGTAGAGCTCCTGGCGGTTACGCGGCGGTGTGTTCGTCATTTACCTGCGCACTCCCTTCGGGAGTGCTGCGCGGCCCGGCAAAGCCCGGCCTTGCGCGGCGCCGGGTGAAAAAAGGTGCGTGGCGGGTAGTTACCTTCGTCTACGCCTCGGACTGGATCGCTCGGCTCGAGTGGCCACGGGTACCACCGGGAGGCATTCGCTTTCACGAAAACCCCCTCGGAATCTCCTGGTGGTACCTGTGGACACACAGTATTGAGTGAGCCAGTGATGTATGCGCGGGTTGATCGCAAGGACGGCGATCCGCCGCCCAGATTGCAAGGTCTAGGACCACCCGCCACGCACCGCGGACTATCCGTCAGGCGAGTGCGCGCCGCAAGAGGGCGAGCAGCTCCTGATCGCTCGGCAAGCTCGTCACGAACGGGCTGTCCTTGAGGGCCGCCGCGAGTGCGAACACGCGAGCCTCATCGCGGTCGGTACCGCCGTAGGCGACACGCAGCAGCTGGAGCACCGCGGCGCGGTCCCGGACCTGCGAGCCGGTCGTCAGCTCGATCATGATCTTCTCGAGCCGTGAGTCGATGGTGGGCGGCGGTACGGTCGGCGGGCGACCGGTGACGGCGCTCACGGCGCGGCGCCACCACGACGGCCGCGGCGCTGCATCGTCGGGCAGCGGCGGTGGAGCCTGGTCGGCGGGCAGGTTCGCTTTCGCGCTGTCCCGGTGCGTAGTCAGCGTCGGGTTCTTGGGGTGCAACCGCAGACCCTCTTCGGCGAACTGATACATCGCCCGGTGGTCCGCGATGCTGTCGCACAGCACGCACAGCTCGTCCCAGCGGTTCGGCTTGTTGTCGACGTGGGCGAGCGCGCGCGCTACCGGGATCGCGGACCCGACATCGTCGAGCTCGACGAGCGCATCGCGCTTGATGCGTAGCGCGAGCACACTGGTGGGGAACCGCGCGAGAGCGCGCTCGGCGGCGATCTTGGCGGCCTCGTGCTGGCCCGCGTCGAAGCGAGATTCGGCGATCACCTCTGCGATGCGTCCGGCCTCGTCGCTGTCGGGCGGCGCGAGGCGTGCGATCCGCTCGAGCTCGTCGAGTGCATCGTTGACGCGACCCGCGCTGCGCAGCTCCGCGGCGCGACCGATCGAGCGACGGTACGCGGCCTGGAAGTTCTCGCGCAGCGAGCTCTGCTGCGCTGGGTGGTGCGCGACTGACGATGCGTGACGCGGCTGAACTTGTGCCTGCTGCGACTGGAACGTGATCACGTCGTTGACGCCACGGCGGTGCGCGGCGCGCATCGCGAGCATGTGCTCGCACGGTCCCTTGTGCAGGCGATTGCGAATGAAGTAGTCGCACGTGCACTCGCCCTCGACGAGCCGGCGGTCCGCGTCGAACACGAGCTCGACCGCGTAGAGCTTCGCCCGATCTTGCACGCGCCCTTCGAGCGACAGGCCCTCGGCCGTGTCGACCTTGTCGATCGCGATCTTGCCGCGATGCAGCAGCTGCGCCGCCGCCTCTTCGCGCGCGCTGGCGAACCGCAGCTTCTCCATCGGTAACGGATCGCGGGTGAGCTCGCGCTTGCGGTACACGCCGCGATCGAGATCGTAGATCGCACGGCCCGCCTGGACCCAGCCCGCGAGCGCCGACGCGACGATCGGCGTGGCGAGGTTTGTCCTCGCGGCCAGCTCCTCGGGCGTGGCAAACCACGTGTTTCCGAGCTCGGTGAACACGCGGTGGCGCGTGATGTCGTCGACATCCTCGCGCGCCGCCATCAGATCGAAGTTGCCGGCCTCGGACCAGTTGTTCTGCGTCCAGCCCGACAGACCGAGCGTGAACGACAGCTCGCCCATGTCGACGACCCAGAACGTCGGCAGCCCCGTGCCGAGCAGGAACACGCGCACGCGCTTGGCGCGCGGCAGCAGCCGCTCGAGGATGTGCAGGCGGCGGCGGCCCCACACGCGGATCTCTCCACCCGTACCGTCGGTCTGCCGCGAGCGCGGCATCTGGACGACGTGGTTCCACGGCTCGACGACCACCGAGACCGGGCCACCGGGCGTGAGCTTGAACTTCAGCGAGCGCGGGCCGAACAGCTCTTTGTTGCGGCGCAGGACGAGGCACAGGTTGTGGACGTCCATCGGGTGCAGCTCGACGATGTTCGCCTTCAGCGTTGCCGCCGAGCTGACCTGCAGAAAGCCGCGCACCCACGAGTCAGGCATGTCGATCTTGACCTCGCGGTACGCCGACTCCATCGACGTCTGTACGTTGAAGCCGCCGGGATCGACATCGAGCGTCGTGGTCTTGTAGCTGCGAATCTTCTGAAACTCGCCATACAGCTTCTCGCTGTAGTCGATGTTCGTCGTGCCGCATGCGCGCTCGCCGAGGTCGGAGAACACGTTGTAGCTCGCGGCGAGCCGGCCATAGCTCGACTCGTCCTTCGAGAAGCACTCGAAGAACACCTGGTCGGGATGGACCGTGATGACCGGATCGAGTTTGAACCACAGCTCGCGATCACGGTTGTAGAGGTAGTCGAAGTACTTCTGCCGCGCGGCGTAGAACCCGCGGCGACGGCCCGACGACGCATTCTCGAGGCGGCCCAGCTCGGCTGACAGCTGCGTGATCTCCGACGAGATCCGTGCCTGGTCGCCGGCAACCTTCGCGAGATCGACGTAGCTCTGCTGCTCACGCCACTGCATGTACGCGCTGCGATCCTTCGGCACGAATCGCAGGTCGCTCGTGACGACGTCGTGCAGCGCGCTGATTGCCTCGCGGAACTCGACCTGCTTGGTGATGCTGCCGCGGAAGTAGGTCGGCTCGCGCAGCGTGTCGGGTGCGAACGCGAGCCCCGTGGCGCCGGCATCCTGGCGCACGAGCGACG
>JAYVWH010000951.1:0-4806 GCA_043786265.1 Kofleriaceae bacterium
CGGTCACCGGGAGATCCACGTCGATGCCGAGCAGCACGCGCTGTCGCTCGCGGGCTACCTGCGCGCGTGTAGAGCTGCGACGCGCGTCGAGATCGCCGGGCCAGTGCGCTGCTGGAGCGAGATCGTCGACCACCTCGCGTTTGCCGTCGAGACCGTCGATCGCGACGCGGTGATCGACCGCATCGGAAACTACGGCCTGATTACCTCGGTCGACCGCAGCGCCGATGTGGTCGCGGCGCGCACGGCCGACGGCATGCGCTGCGAGATCCACGTCGCCACGCGCGAAAACTTCGGCTGGGCACTGATCTGCGCAACTGGCAGCGCCGAGCACGTCGAGCGACTGCGCGCGCGCGCAGGCGCACGCGGAATCACGCTGACAGCGCTCGACGCCCCCGAGGAGATCGACGTGTACAAGGCACTCGGCCTCCCGCTCCTCCCCCCCGAGGTGCGCGACGGCACCGACGAGCTGGCCGCTGCGGACGCCGGCGACGACTTCACAGATCTCGTCACCCTCGCCGACGTCACCACCGCGTTTCACTGTCACACGACGTACAGCGACGGCAAGGACTCGATCGAGGAGATGGCGCGCGCAGCGGGCGAGCTCGGGATGCGAGCCATCACGATCACCGATCACTCCGCCGCAGCTTCGTACGCGGGTGGGCTCGATGCCACGAAGCTGCGCGAGCAGCACGCCGAGATGAACGGGCTGCGCGATCTGCCGGTGAAGATCTTGCGCGGCACCGAGGCGGACATCATGGCCGACGGCACGATCGACGTCCCGCTGGACGTGCTGCCCGATCTGGATCTCGTGATCGCGAGCGTCCACCAGCGCTACAAGGCCGACGAAGACCAAATGACGGAACGCCTGGTCAAAGTCATGCGCCAGCCGTTCTACAAGATCTGGGGCCACGCACTTGGCCGTCTCGTACTGAGACGCGATCCGATCAAGGTCCGGATCGACGAGGTATTCGACGCGATCTCCGAATCGCGCGCCGCCATCGAGATCAACGGCGACCCCTACCGCCTCGATCTAGATCCGATCAATGCGCGCGCTGCCGCCGCACGTGGGATCCCGTTCGTGCTGTCCAGCGATGCTCACTCGGTGCGCGGCATCGGCGCCGTGCGCTGGGCTGTGGCGATGGCCCGACGCGCGCGGATCCGCAAGAAACAGGTGCTCAACGCCCTGCCGCCCGACGAGCTACGCGAGCGGATCCGCCCACTCGCTTAGCACGGCGCCGGCTTCTTCGAGCGCCTCTTCGCCGAGCTCGCTAATCACCGCTTGGCGTGCACCCTCGACGAGCCGCGCTACATCGTCCGGTGTTGCGCGCATGCGGCGTGCGCCCTGCTCGAGCGTCAGCGTACCCATCAGCACACCCCGCACGACTTCGAACCGCAGCGCATGCACCGCCGTCAGCTGCCGCGATTGCCCCGCGATCGTGACGATCGTTCCGCGTCGTCGCCTCATCCATCCACCCTCGACCCCGGCGGACGAACGGGCAAATTTTTAAGGCTTCTTGCTGGATGCCGCGGCCGCAGGCTGCGCTGGAACTGCAAAAATCGCGTTGTCGACCTTCGCGTCCCACTCGACCTTCGTGACCTCGAGCTCCGTTGTGCGGCCCTGGCCCACACTCTTACGCTTGTGCGCGACCTTGATGCCGCCGACATCCTTGTAGTCCGAGAACTCGTCGACCTGCGAGCCGCCCTGGCTGAACGACACCCGGCTGACGAGCTTGGTCTTCTTGTCGATGTAGATCAGCAGCTCGACGCCAAACGGTGACGCCAGCTTGACGACCGCGTGTGGCTTGCCATCGAGGTCCTCGTCTTTCCCGGGCGTGAGCTTGGCGTCTTTCGCCGTCGCCTTGAGCAGCAGTAGCTCGGGCTCGCGCCACGCCTCGAACAGCGCCTGGTCGACATCCTTGCCCTTGAACTCGACGACCTGCATCACGCCCGCCTGCGTCGGCGCGAGCTGCCAGCCCTTGGTGCCGTCGACGCCGACCGTGACCTTGAACTGCTTCGCGAGCGTGGCGTCGATGAACATCTTGTCGGGCAGCACGAATACGCGCTCGATCTCGACCGGCAGTGACTGGCCCTGGATCTGCGTGGTGCCGCTTGCAAGCATGCGTAGCGACTTGAGTCCGGAGATCTTCTTCGCGCCACCCTTGACCTGCAGCGCCTCGGCAAGGATCTGACGCGAGGCTGCGAGCGCCTTCGCGTCGACTGGGCCGGCCGGGACTTCGATATCGGGCGTCACCGGATCGGTGAACGACACCTTCTCGTAGCGCCAGCCCGCCTTCTGCAGCTGCGGCTCGAGGTCCTTCGCGTCGCCGACCATGACGATGACGTAGTTCTTCGGGTCGAGGATCTCGCTGGCGGCCTTCGCAGCGGCAGCCACGTCGACCTTCCCGATCTGCAGCGGGTAGTTGGACAGGTACTCGCGACCAAAGCCGTGCAGCTCCGCGCCGACGAGCGCGGCACCGACGTCGGACGCCGACTGGAAGCGAAGACCGTAGCTGCCGGCGATGTTCGCGATCGCACCGTCGAGCTCGGCCTGGGTCGGGCCGGTCTTCGCCATCTTTGCGATCTCGTTGAGGATGAGCTTCGTGGTCGCAACAGCTTCGCTGTTACGCGTGAACGTCTGCGCCATGAACGTGCCGCGCTCGAGGTTGCGATCGAAGCTCGAGCTCGCCCCGTAGGTCTTGCCGCCCTCGACGCGGACGACCTTCATCAGTCGAGAGCTGAACGCACCGCCCCCGAGGATGTAGTTCCATACGAGGGTCTCGAAGAACCGCGGGTCGTCGTGGCGGATACCGAACTGCGCGATGCGGATGTGCGTCTGCGTCTGGTTCGGCTTGTCGACAAGGCGAATCCGGCTGCCCGACAGTCCGGGCTCTTTGAAGGTCGGCGCCGGCGAGACGGGGGACTGCTTCCAGCCGCCGAACGCGCGCTCGAGATCGCTCTTGAGCTTCTTGCTGTCGAAGTCGCCGGTGACGACCAGCATCGAGTTGTTCGGCGCGTACCACGCCTTTTGCCACGCCACGAGATCGTCGCGACGCAGCGCCGACACGGACGACTCACTGTCGATCCACCCGCGCACGTGGTCGTTGCCCCACAACAGATTTTGCACGTGCGCCGAGGCGAGCTGGCCCGCATCGTCGAGGCGGTTGCGCACCGCCGCAAGGAGACCGTCCTTCACCTTGTCGAGCTCGTCGGCCGGGAACGTCGACTGCGTCACCATCTCGGGCACCAGCTCGAGACACGTTCCCATGTTCCGCGCGAGTGCGCTGCACGACACGAGCGTGGCCTCGAAAGTCGCATCAGCCGCGATCGTGCCGCCGACGAAGTCGATCGCCTTCGCGAGCGCGATCGCGTTGTGCTTCTTGGTCCCCTTGACCAGCATGTTGGCCGTGGCCTCGGCAACACCGAGTCGCGCACGCGGTTCCTGCATCCGACCACCGCGGATCGCGAGCTGCATCGACACGACCGGCAGACGCGAGTTCTTGATCGCGAAGACCTTCAGGCCGTTCGCGAGCGTCAGCTCCTCGATCGGCGGCAGCTCGAGCTTCGCGGGCGGCTTGGGTGCCGGCGCGACGACCAGATCCGTGCGATTGGCCCACGGATCGATCGGGCCGGGCTTGGTGGCCGGCTGGGTCGGCTTGATGACGTGCGCGTCGCCGTCACCGGGAAGCGTCGCGACGTGCGCCGGCGGCGGCTTGGGACCACACGAGGCGAGGATGGCGGCAAAGATCAAGGTGCGCTTCATGGCGACTACTTCCGCGGCGGGATGACGACGGTGGTGGACTTCTCGGACGTGAAGTAGCTGCCGACGACGCGCTTGACGTCTGCAGCGGTGACCTTCTCGATCTCATCGACGTCGCGCATGAACGATGTCGCGTCGCCGGTGAGGATCCACGACCGGCCGATCGCTTCGGCGAGGCCCTGCGCCTGCTCGAGCGAGAACACGAAGCCCGACTGGACCTGGTTCTTCGCCTTGCGCAGCTCGTCGGACGTCGGCCCCGACTTCGCGAGCTTGCCGACCTCGTCGAGCAACGTTGCTTCGACGGCATCGACCTGCGACTTCTCGAGGTAGCCCGCGAGCGCGACGATCATGCCGGGCTCCTCGCGCACGACCGTCTCGATGCCGCCATCGAGCGCGTAGGGCTTCTTCGTCTTCGGGTCCTTCGACTTGAGCCGTATCTTCATGCGCGACGACTCGCCCGAGCCGAGGATGATCGATGCGACCTGCAGCGCGTAGACGTTCTTGTCGCGCGCCGCCGGGATGTGCCAGCCGATCAATGTCAGGCCGATCTGGCCGGGCTCCGCAGCGGTCTCCCTACGCTTCGCGGTCTGTGGCGGCTCGACGGCGTCCTTGGACGGACGCGGCGGGTCGCCCGCCTTGGCGATCTTACCGAACCACTTCTCCGCACTCGCCTTCACCTGATCGAGCGATGCCTTGCCGACGACGACGAGCATCGCGTTGTTCGGCTGGTAGTACGCGTCGTAGAACTTCTTGAGATCCTCGGGCGTCGTCGCGTCGAGGTCCTTGAGGTTGCCGCCCGCGGTCCACGCATACGGATGCTTCGTGAACGCGATGTCGAGGAACTTGAGGACGCCCTTGAGCGCCGGGTTGTTCTCCTGCTGGCGGATCTCCTCTTTGACGACCTCGCGCTCGACGTCGATCGTGTCCTTGCGGAACAAGAGATTGCGCATCCGCTCGGCCTCGAGCTGCACGCCGAAGTCGAGGTAGTCGCTCGGCAGGATGTTGATGTAGTGGGTGGCGTCCTCATCGGTCGCCGCGTTGACGTAGCC
>JAYVWH010000952.1:0-4632 GCA_043786265.1 Kofleriaceae bacterium
GACGTCGATGTTCCTGCACTACGGCGTGATCCATATCGTCATGAACATGATCGGCCTCCTCGACGGCGGCCGCCACGTCGAGCGGATGTATGGCCCGGCCGGCTTCGCGGCGCTCTACCTGGTGTCCGGGCTCGCGGGCAGCCTCGCCAGTGGCTTGCGGGGTCACGCGGTGTCGGCGGGCGCATCGGGTGCGGTGTTTGGGATCTTCGGCGCGTTCGGCGCCTATTTGTTGTTGCATCGCAGCCGCCTCGACAGCGAACAGGTGAAGCGCCAGGCGCGCGGCCTGATGATCTTCCTCGCGTACAACGTCTACTTCGGCCTGTCGGTGAAGGGCATCGACATCGTCGCGCATGGCGGCGGGCTCGTCGCCGGATTCCTCGTCGGGCTCGCGCTCGAGCTCGGCACCAACGAGAAGCACTCCACGATGCGGCGCTCGTTGCTCGTCGCGGTCGTCGGCGTCGGCATCGTGTTGGGCGCGGCACTGGCCGCACCGAGACCGACGAACGCGATGATGTCGTTCGGCCCGATCGAGACCCAGGTCCTCGGGCGATGGAATGCCCTCGTCAAGGAAGCGCAGGCCGGCACGCTGCCCGATGACAAGCTCGCCGATGCGATCGAGAGTGAGCTGCTACCGGCATGGCGCAAGGCGCACACCGACTATGCGCGCGATGGTGAGGGCGCGCTCAAGCCCGACATGCTGGACTACATGCAGGCGCGCGAGGACGGGTGGGCCGCGATCGCCGCGGGCCTGCGTGCGCAAGACACCGAGGCCACCAAGCAAGGCATGGCGCGGTTCGCCGAGGCCGATGCCGTGATCGCCCGTCTCAAGCTGGCGAAGTAACCCGCGTCGCGCCGAGCGCTGGAGCACGGCTCCGGTTGGCCACCGGGATGCATCACTCTGCGCGTATGCAGGCATCCATCGCAGAACGATTCGTATACGGAACGCCGCTCGATCCGCTACTTGACGAGGAGCACGTCCACACCGTTCCACGCAACGTTACCGCGCTGATCGGGCGCATCTTGCTCGGAGCGATCTTCGTCGTCAGTGGGTTTGGCAAGCTCAGCGATCCCGCAAGCGCCGAGGGCTACTTGAACATGGCCGGCATCCCGCACGCGGACATCCTCGTCTACGTCGCCGGCATCGCCGAGCTCGCCGGCGGCCTCGCGCTCGCCTTCGGCTTTCTCGCGCGTGTTGCCGCTCTCGGCCTGGTCGTGATGCTGGGGATCATCAGCGTCTACTTCCACAATTTCTGGGCGCTCGACGGCGACGCCGCAAAGATGCAGATGGTGCAGTTCATGAAGAACCTGGGCATCATGGGCGGCTTGCTGATGGTCGTCGCACAGGGCCCCGGCCGCGCCAGCATCGACGCCCGTATACGCGGGCCGCGCCAGCCTTGATCGACCTCCGCGCGTTCAGCCGTTCTTGAGCGCCGCGAGCGCCTTGAACACTGCTTCACGCGTACGGGCGAACCCACCGGTCCGCGCGCCTTCGAGCTTCTTCTTCCCGGCGGAGCCCGCCCGCTTCTCGCCGAGCATTCCGATGCCCATCGCGGCGTTGACCTGAACGTTCTCGGCCGGGCTCTCGAACGCGTCGCACAGGATTTCGGCTGGATCCTGCAGCGCATTGATCAGCTCCAGGATCCGCCGCGCCTGGGTCTCGTCGTCGGTCTCGAGCCCCTTGAGCAGCGCCGACAGCACTCGCGACTTGCGAGCGCCGAGCACTTTCTGAACGGCCTTGGCGACCTCCGCATCGCCGCGCAGCGCACCGACGAGGAACGGCGCGGCTTCCTTCACCGCGTCGTCACCGAGCTTGTCGATCGCGTTGGCGGCGGCGATGCGCACGCGCATGTCGTCGTCGCGCATCAACACCGCGATGCCAGACAGCGCTCCCAGCGCTGGTGCCCCGACCGCGCCGAGACCCGTCGCGGCGTTCGCGCGTACGACCGGCCGGCCATCGATCAGGTAGTGCACGAGCAAATCAGCGCGGAGCTTCGCCGGGTCTGCGAACGCCGAGGGTTCCAGCACCCGCGTCTCGAAGCCGTCGATCTCGATCTCGTCGGGACCGGACTTGCGCGGCCCGTCGAGCATCTCGAGCGCCGCACGAACCGCCTCGCGCGTCGGCTCGAAGCCGCCGGTGCGTGAACCCTCGAGTGCCTTGCGCCCTTTACCGACCTTATCACCGAGCATTCCGAGGCCGCGCGCCGCGTTGACCTGGACGTTGACCGCCGGGCTTTCGAACGCATCGCACAAAATCTCGGTTGCGTCGGGGAGGACGTTGACCACCTCGACGATCCGCTTGCCGTGGCGCGGGTCGTCCGTCTCGAGGCCGCGGACCAGTGCGCCGATCATCCGCGACTTGCGTGCACGCAAAACGCCCGCGACCATCTCTGCCACCTTGTCGTCGCCATCGCGCAGCGCTCCGACCAGATAGTCCCCCGTCTCCACAACTGCGGCATCGCCGATCTTGTCGAGTGCTTGGGCCGCGGCGAGCCTGACCCGAGGTGAATCATCGCGAAGCAACACACCGAGCGCGAGCGCGGAGCCCGCCGAGGCCCCAGCGAGCGCACCGAGGGCGAGCGCAGCGTTCGCACGCACGACGTCACGGCCATCGGTCAGGTGTGCGGTGAGGTCCGCGACGCCGACCTTGTCGAGCTCTCCCTTGGCCTTGTCGAGATCCGCCATGGCGAGAAAGCGATCCTCGAATCCTGCGACCGCAATTGGTTTGAGTCCCGTGTCGCCCTGCGTTTCGATCAGGTCGAGCGCTGCGCGCACGGCACCACGCGTCCGGACGTCACCGCCGGTCCGCGCACCATGAAGCGCTGCGAGTCCCTTCGCGCCGATGCGATCCTTGCCGAGCATGCCCAGGCCCGCCGCGGCGTTGACCTGAACGTTGACCGCGGGGCTGCCAAATGCCTCCACGAGCAGATCCGCAGCGCGCGGCAGCTTCGTGACGAGCTCGGCCACGCGCCGGCCGTGCTGTTCACCGCCCGCGTCGAGACCCTTGAGCAGCGCGTCGGATGCGTGCGCGCCGAGCCGCTCGAGCGTCTCCACGGCCGCTTCCCACACGTCGGAGTCGCCGTCGCCGAGCGCGCCGATCAGATCGCCCGCGGCCGGCACTGCCTCGGGGCCGAGCTTGCCGAGCGCCTTGGCGACCTCACGGCGAACGCTCGGAGCGCTGTCGCGCATCAACAGGCCCATCGCGGTCGCAGCGCGCCCCGCCTTGCCACCCGTCACCGCGATGCAGCGCGCGGCGTTGATGCGCACGTGATCGCGACCGTCTTGCAACGCGAACATCATCTGATCGATGTCGATCTGTCCCTCGTACTCGGCGAGCTCGCCGTTCGTCAACTTGCGAGCCTCGAAGTCAGGGATGTTCTTTGGCAGCCCATCGACCGCTTCGATCTTCTCGCGCGCGACCACTGCGAGCATTGCGTGCTTGGCGGCGGTCCGCACATCGGGCACCGGATCGCTCGCCTCGATCTGCGTCAGGCACGCCATTGCAGCGTCGGGGTCGGTCCTGCCAAGCAGCCCTAACCCCGACACGGCGTTGATGCGGATGCGGCTGCGTTCCTGCTGCGTCGCGCGCGCGAGGAACGCGATGCCGGTCTTGCCCGCGACCTTGGCCGCGGCGATCACCGACTTGTTCGCGACATCGCTCGGCAGGTCGAGCGCCGCGATGAGCTCGTCGTCGGCCTTGCCGAATAGATCGGCGAGCGCAGCGACGATCGCCTCGGTCACCTCGGTCTTGGCGCTGCTGGTCGCCTGCGCCATCGGGGTCACCAGTCCTCGCGCGAGGGGCCCCAGCCGGGCAAGGCTTTCCGCCGCGGCGAGCGCGACGGCAGTCTCACTATCGCGCAGCAGCGTGGTCAGCTCGAACGGCGCCTGGTGCGCGGCGGCCAGGGCGAGCGCTGCATTTCCACGCACGATCGCGCGTCCGTCCGTCAGCATGCCCGTGAGCTCGGCCGCGTCGAACGTGCTCGCGTGCGGCAGCAGCTCGGCGTACTTCAGCTTGCGCTCGTCGAGCGGTGGTGGCGGCCCGGCCGGTTGCGGTTCGGGCTTGGCTTCCTTCTTGGCGGGCTGGGGTGGCTGGGACTTCGGCGGCTCGGGCTTCTTGTCGTCAGACACCCGGCCATCCTAGCCGTAGTGGTACGCCGACAACCGCAGCCCGGCGAACGTTCCGTTGAACGGGATCGTCCCCTTGTCGGCACCCGCGGCTCCCGCGATCACCATCAACGGGATCAAGTGCTCCTCGCGCGGATGCGCCGCGCGGGCTGCCGGTGCCGACTCCCAGCTCGAGAGCAGACGATCGCGCTCGGCAGGCTCGGCAGTCGCAGCGTCGCGCAGCCACGCGTCGAACGTCTCGGCGATCGGCAAGCTGCGCGGGTCGCGAAACGCGCGCATGTTGTGAAAGGAGCTTCCGCTGCCGATGATGAACACCCCCTCGTCGCGCAGCGGCGCGAGTGCGCGGCCGATCGCGAGGTGCTCGGCCGGATCGAGACCTACCTTGAGCGACAGCTGTGCGGCCGGAATCTGCGCTTCCGGGTAGGCCAGCTTGAGCGGGATGAACGTCCCATGATCGAAGCCGCGCTCCGCGTCGGTTGCACTCGCGATGCCGGCAGCGGCGAGTACGTC
>JAYVWH010000953.1:0-4974 GCA_043786265.1 Kofleriaceae bacterium
ATCATCACCCATTCGTCAGGTGCGACGCGACCGCGCGTGACGAGGCAGTGATACGCGGTCTCGTAGTTACCGAGCAGATTGCACGCCTGATCGAACGACAGGCCCCCCGGGATGCGGTGCACGGCGTTGCGCGGCGCGATCGCGTAGGTCGCGAAACCGCCGTAAATCTGATAGTCACCTGACGAGCGCGGCCCGGCCAGGAACGGATCGACGAGCACGCGGTCGCCTGGTTCGAGATCCGTGACCTCGGTGCCCGCCCACGCGACGACGCCGGCGTACTCGAGGCCGGGGGTGTACGGCGGCTTGGGGACGTGCTGGTACTGCCCGGCGGCCATGATCAGGTCGACCCAGCCAACGTGCGCGCTCTTGATCAGAATCAGGACATCGCGACGGCCGAGCGCGGTCGGGTCGGGGCGCTCCATCGGCGCGAGCGAGGCGAACTGCTCGAACGTGGTCAACGGGTCGCTGCCGATCTTCGAGACGACAACTCGCTTTCCCGGCGGCATCGCGGTCACACGAACGAATCGTGATACGCGGCGTCCTCGATCGCGAGGGCGGCCTGCGTGACTTGCAGCGGCTCGAACGTGTCCAGCATCACCGCGATCTCATCGGTGCGCGTGGTGCCGATCGACTTCTCGTACGCGCCCGGGTGGGGTCCGTGCGGGATGCCCATCGGATGCTGTGAGATACTGCCCGGCCCGACGCCCTTGCGCGAGGTGAAGTTGCCGTCGGCGTAGAAGATGATCTCGTCGCAGTGCGTGTTCGAGTGCGGGTACGGGCACGGAATCGCGTCGGGATGAAAGTCAACGAGGCGCGGCACGAAGCTGCACACGAGCGCACCACGCGCGGCAAACGTCCCGTGCCAGGTCGGCGGCAGATGGATGCTCGACACGCGCGGCTGGAACGCGAGGATCGGAAACGCCCACGGATAGACCGCACCATCCCAGCCGACGAGATCGAACGGCGATGCATCGATCGTGAAGCCGTGCCAGCGATCGCCCTGCTTGACGACGAGCTCGCGGATGCCCTCGTCGAACGGCGCGCGCAGCACCGGTCGCTTGAAGTCGCGCTCGCAGTACGGCGCGTCCATGCGGAGCTGGCCGACCTCGTTGCGCCATTGCGTGGGCAGGTGTAGGCCGCCGTTGAATGCGAACCAGAACCAGTGCTGGTCGCCCTGCAGATCGAGGAAGCGGTGGAGCAGCCCGCGCGGCACGAACACGTAGTCGCCCTGCGTGAACACCACGTCGCCGAGCTGGCTGCGCAACGTGCCGCCACCGCGATGGATGTAGACGAGCTGATCAGCATCGCCGTCGACGACGTAGACCGGATCGTCGGCCGAGGGGAACGCGATCCCCGACGTGAGATCGCGATTGAAGTGCAGTGCGACGCGACAGTCGACCTGCGGGCCACCCTTGAGCGCGACGCTGCCGGTGACGAAGTGACGCTTCGCGAGCACGCGCTCGCCCGGCGGTCCCGGCGGGGTCCAGCCGTGCTTCACCTCGGCGAGGCGCTGCGTGTGCGGGCGGCGCAGGTGATACATGATCGTGTACGGACCGTCGAAGCCGTCGCGCGTGAAGCACTCCTCGTAGCGCAACGCGCCGTCCGGACCACGCAGCTGGACGTGGTGCTTCTTCGCGACCTCGCCGACCTGCATCCGGTCGAGCATCAGATCAGCCCGCGATCGCGCTGGTCACGCTCGATCGATTCGAACAGCGCCCGAAAATTCCCGGCGCCGAAGCCGCGGTCGCCCTTGCGCTGGATGATCTCGTAGAAGAATGGGCCGGCCTTGGCGTCGCCATAGAGGCCCGAGGCCTCCTTGAGGAAGATCTGCAGCATGTAAGCATGGTGATGGTCGCCATCGATGAGGATCTCGAGCTCGCGCAGGATCTTGACGTCCTCGTCGATGACCTTGATGCCGCTCTTGGCGATGCGGTCTGGCAACATGTCGTAGTAGCTGCCGACCGTGGGCATGAACGTGACGCCATTGCCGCGCAGCGCGCGCACCGCGGTCACGATATCGTCAACGGTCAGCGCCACGTGCTGCACGCCATCACCGCGCAGCTCCTCGTTAAAGATGTTGATCTGCGAGGCCCGGAAGAACGGCCGGGCGGGCTCGTTGTTCGCAAACTTCGTGTTGCTCCCGGGATCCCACATCACGATCGACTTGAGGCCGGAACCGGTCTTGCGGTTCGGGTCGACGTCGGCCGTGTGGAACTCGACGTGCCACAGCTGCTCGAAGCCGAGGACGTGCTCGAGCCACAGCAGCATCGGCTTCATCGTCTGGAAGTTCGACGTGACGTGGTCGATTTCCTGGAAGCCGAACTTGTTCGTGCTCGCCGGTTTTGGGATCGGCGTGCAGCCCGGGAATAGCCCCGTGAAGCCACGGCGCTCGCGGAACCGGAACGTGCAGTCGCCGAACGGCGTCGTGATCGAGAACTGGCGCAGTGTGCCGCCGTCGTCCTTGAACGTCTCGATGTCCGCGATCGCGGTGCCGCCGCGCTCCTCGAGCAGGCGGAACGCCGTGTCGGCATCCTCGACCTCGAAGATCAGCGTGCCCACGCCATCGGGGTGCTTGGACAAGAAGCGCGCCGCGCGACCGCCCTCGCCCGCCGGCGTCGAGCAAACGATGTCGATGTTGCCGGCGGAGAAGCACGCGGACTTCTGCTTGCCGGTGGCCTCGAGCTCGGGCGTCGAGCGCCATGTCTCGGCGAAGTCGAGCTTGCCTACGTAGAACTTCCGCGACCGCTCGAGGTCGTTGACGTAGTAGTGGATGCCTTCGAGTCGCTTGATGCCGAGGGGTTCGAGCTTCGCCATGGTGCGTCCTTACTTCACTGCGTCGGGTTGCCGGTCCGGGGCGGCGTTCGCAAATGCGGGGAGAGCTAGACAGCGCTGTTCGATCGCGAGCAGGTGGGCGTGCGCATCGCCGAGCGTCACGCCGAACCGGCGCGCACTCGCGATCTGCGGGATCAGGAAGCAGTCCGCAACCGTCGCGTAATCCCCGACGCAGAACGCATCCGTCTTGCCGTGCTCCGCGAGCATGTTCGCGAACGCCGTCAGACCCGCGCCGACGAAGTCTTTGACCCACATCACGTCGTCGCCGCCGAACGCCTTGATCTTGTCCGTGGTCGTGAGGTTCTGAAACGGTTGGATGCCCGAGTTGACGACCTCGGCGAGCGATCGCACGAATGCGCGGTCGTAGGGGTCGCGAGGAAACAGCGAGGCACCGGGAAACCGCTCCTCGATGAACTCGAGGATCGGCAGTGACTGCACGAGCGTGTGCGTTGTCCCGTCGTCTTCGGTCACCTCGAGCGTGGGCACCTGCGCCATCGGGTTCTTGTGACGGTAGCCGTCGGACTTCTGCTGCGCGCCACCCTTCGCCGTGATGTTGATGACGACGTACTCGAACGCGAGGCCCTTCAGGCCGAGGCCGATACGCACGCGCTGGCTCGCAGACGACCGCCAGTAGTTATGAAGGACGAGCTTCATCGCGTGGGCCCCACGACACGTTGGTCGATCTTGCCGAACGGGCTGCCCCCATTGGCGTCGAATGCTTCGATCTCGATCCGGTCGCCAACCGCCATGAAGGGCGTGACCGGTTTGCCGCCGTCGATCGTCTCGATCATGCGGCGCTCCGCGAGACACGAGATGCCGCGGGCGCGATCCGCGTTCGACACCGTGCCGCTGCCGAGGATGGTCCCCGCGGTGAAGCGGCGGGTCTTCGTGATGAAACGAATCAAGTCGAAGAACGAGAAGTGCATCTCGGGGCCGCTGTCGCAGTCGCCGACCTGCTGTTCGTTGTGGGTCGACCGCACGCGCAGGTGTGCCCTGCCGCCGCTCCACGCATCGCCGAGCTCGTCGGGCGTGAGGGCGAACGGAGCGAACGCGGTCGCCGGCTTGCTCTGGAAAAAGCCGAAGCCCTTCGCGAGCTCGTCGGGGATCAGGTTGCGCAGCGTGCAGTCGTTTGCGATCGCGAGCAGCCGCACGTGATTCCCCGCGTCGGCCGCGCTGGTTCCGACCGGCGTGTCGCCGAGGATGACGCAGACCTCGGACTCGAAATCGAGACCCCACGCGGGGTCATGCAGCTCGATCGGATCGCGCGCGCCGAGCATGTCTCCGGATCCGCCCTGGTAGATCAGCGGGTCGGTCTCGAGCGTCTTCGGCGGCTCCGCACCGCGCGCCTTGCGCACGAGGCGAACGTGGTTGAGAAACGCGGAGCCATCGACCCACTCGTACGCGCGCGGTAGCGGTGCCCCGAGGCGCTGCAGGTCAAGCGTCGTCCCGACGAGGGAGCCGCTATCGAGGTCGGCAGCGAGGGCGCGCAGCTTGGGCTCGGCTGCATCCCAGTCATCGAGCGCGCGCTGCAGCGTGGGCCACTGCTCGGGGGCCGGCGTACCGGTCTCACCATCGCGGCGCACGACGATGAGCCGGCCGTCTCGGGAGCCATCGCGCAGGGTCGCAAGCTTCATCGCCGGCGGACTTTATCTGATGCCGTTGCCGCATCCAAGCTGCAGATTCTTCGGGATTCAGCAGGATTTGCGCGGTTTTCGTGTGGCAACTCGGTGTCGACGTCCCGACGGCGAGGGGCACCGCGAACACCTGAACCGTGATGGTCCTCATTCCCGGCATCCCGCTCTGAGGCCTCGTCCGCCGGCCTGTCCTTGACGACTGGTCATCATGGTCATACGCTTATGACCATGAGCAACAGGAACACGATCGCGGCGGGCGACTTCAAGGCCCGCTGTCTTGCGCTCCTGGACCAGGTCGCGCGAACGGGCGAGGAGGTGGTCGTCACGAAGCGCGGTCGACCGGTCGCACGGGTGGTCCCCATGAAGCCCGTCGTCCGCCCTGCCCTCGCAGGGAGCGTGAAGACCGTTGGCGACATCGTCGGACCGATCCTCGATACGTGGGACCTCGAGCGATGACCGTGCTCGACACGCACGCGTGGTTGTGGTGGATCTCGAAGGACCCGCAGTT
>JAYVWH010000954.1:0-5530 GCA_043786265.1 Kofleriaceae bacterium
GCGTCGACGTTGCCCGAGCCATCGAGGATGACGGGCGTCGCGAACTGACCCGACTGCGGGTTGAAGCGCGACAGCTTGAGGTCGCCGTTGGCGCGGTCGTAGTAGACGACGACGGGCGCCTGGTTCATCGGGTTGCGCGCCGAGTCGACGAACAGACCGAGGCCACCCGGCAGCGGGTAGATCTCGTCCGGGTTAACGGGGATCAGCGCCGTGTCGACGACCCACGTCTGCCAGTCGGACGACTGCGTCGGGTACTGGACCTGCGCGGCGGCGTAGCGAACTTCCGCGTGCATGCCGTTCGTATCGGCGACGTGCGCGAGGTACGCGATGCCGGGGCGACCGTCGTCGCTGCGGATCGTGAGCGAGGTGTACATGCCGACGAGCGAGCCGCCCGCGCCGGGATCGATCTGGCTCGTACCCTGCTGGACGAAGTGCGTCTGCCACACGCCGCCGACCTTCGCGGCGAACTTGAGCGACGCGGTCGTCTTGTCGAAGTAGGACACCATCGGAGTGCCGTCGCCGGCAACCTGGATGCTGGTGTACATGCCGATGTCCGGGCCGGCATCGTCGACGCCGTTACGGATCTTCGAATCGGGAACGACCACCGGGCCATCGGGAACGCCGTCGACCCACTCCCACGACTCGGTCGGGATGCGGCCGCCGGTCGCGTTCGCGACGACGAGGTCGCCGTGCGACGACGCGTATGCCGACACCCAGATCTGGCCGCCGCCGATGGCGACGTCCGAGTAGGGTCCAATGCGCCCGGCCGGGATGTCATCCGAGCAGACGCAGGTGTTGTCGATGCAGAACGGCAGCTGCCCTGGATCGCAGAAGTCCGGGCCGCAGTCGGCGCTGGTCTCGCAGCTCTGCGCTCCGCTCTTGCCGCAGCTGCAGGCCGGAACGAGCGACGACACGGCGACCATGCCGACGAACAGCACCAACGTACGCGCGGTGCGCGACGTCGCGAGGCGAACGAAGCGACGGACGATGACGCTACGGCGGCGGCTGCGCATCAGACCAAAGCCGACGAGGCCGAACAGGATCAGGCTGCCGAGGCCCGGCGTACCGGACGCTTCGCAACTGCAACCCGAGGCACCGGCCTGGCCGTGGAACGGCGCGACCGGGGTGACCGTCTGGTTGCCGAGACCGTCACGTGCGTACACGAGGATCTCGCCACCGTGGTCGGCCGCGAGGTGCTCGGCGGTGATGCGTGCGAGCGAGCCGGTGCGGTACGGCACCCACTTCGTGCCGGGGCCTTCTTCGCCGACCGCGCCGTACGCGATCTCGAAGTCCTTACCGTCGACGATGTCCCAGGCCGGAACGTGCAGCTGGTCGCCATTCCACGAGGCCTTCTCCGCGAACACCTGCGGACCGACCGAGTCGATCGTGACCTTCTGGCGGATGATCTCGCTCGTCGTGCGGAAGTTTCCCTTCACGCGCGACTTGAGGCCGATCTCGTACTTGCCCTGCCACGCGAACGCCTTGTCGCTGATGACGAGCTGATTGCCGGTGGTGTACGGGCGCCAGAAGCCGCCGTTGATGTTCCACGTCCACTCGAGCTCGCGGCCCTGCGCGTCGAAGTGATCGACGTCGAACGTGACCGTCGGCAGCGCGCCGTCGTGCTTGATCAGTGCGTCCCGGATGATCGCCGGGTCCGGCGTGTCGACATTGACGAGCGTGGCGCGGCCGGCGGCCTGGCCCTGCACCGCGGGGATGCCGTTGTCCATCTTCTGGACGATCTGCGCGACCTCGAGATCGCTCTGGGCGACCTGGCGCATCATCGGGCTCGAGCCGAGCTGAGCGTAGAGCGCGAGGAACGTATCCTGGCTCGTCGTGACCTTGGTGACCTGGAGCGGGTTGACCGACAGGCCTGCGAACGCCGGCACCGGGATATCCGGGAGCGAGCCGAGCAGCGGCGTGACGAGGTCGAACACGCTGGGGAGCACACCTTCGAGGTGCGCTGGCGTCTCGCGGACGAACTGGCTGTTGAGGACTTTGACAGTTACCTCGCTCGACGAGATGCCGACGAGCGACGGCTTGATCACCGTCGTGGTGCCCTGCAGCTCGAAGTCGAGGTTGATGCCGACGTTCATCGTCAGGTCCATCGTGAAGGCGCGGGTGTAGCGCTCCCAGATGAACGCGTAGAAATCGACCTCGAGGTGCTGGAGGTGAATCGTCAGTGCGGGCGATGCCGTCGTGTTGTCGCCGATCGTGAAGTCGATCGCGCGCTGCGGGCGCGTGACGAGCAGCAGCGGGTCGTTGCCTTCGTCGCTGGCGAGCTCGGCGAGCGACGGCACGAGGATGCCGATCGTGCCGACGTTGAGCTGCTTGATGAAGCTCGTGCCGACGCCGAGGCACATGCCGCCCGACGTGACGAGGTGGTGACCGGCGAGATCGAGCGTCGTCTCCGAGATGCCCATCGCGAGGTCGACGGTCTTGCCGGGGACGGTCGGATCGGGCGAGCCGCTGAACTGGCCCGCCGGAAGCAGCGTGAACGTGTTGCCTGCGAATGCGCTGCGATAGACCGAGCCGAGGCCCAGGTTCGAGAAATCAGGGGCCGCGAGCGGCGGCACGCAGAGGTGCGGTTCGCTGGTGAGGCCGGGGCCGCGCGTCGTCGGATCTTCATCCGCGTTGAGCGCGGTGATCACGCCGAGGTTGAGGCCGCCACCCGACGTAGCTGCGTAGCCACCCGGGACGATGCGCGCCTCCATGAAGCCGTCGGTGCCGGGCGACACGCCCTCGACGAGCTTGCCGATGTCCATCATGCCTGCGATGCCGAGCGGGTTCGGCAGGATGTTCTGCAGGATGCCGTCGATGTACGGAGTGAGGAGCTGGATGATGAACTGACCGACGAACGAGTCGATCACATCGGTGAAGAAGCCGAGGACCGAAGACGCGAAGCCGCAGCCCGAGAAATCCATGTTGAGGTTGAACGCGTTGATCTTGTCGAGGTGGAGGTCGAGCTCACCGTTGTTCGCCTTGACGCCGAGCTGGAGGTCGAAGCTGCCGCCGAAGTTGGTCGACGTGACCGAGATCGTGCAGTCACCGAGGTTCACGTCGGCGAGGTAGCCGCGGAACGTCGACGACGTGCTCGCAGTCATCGAGATGTCGACGCGCAGCTTGTTACCGGCGATCGGGTTGACCGAGATGCCGTTCGGGTTCGCGCTGACGTTGAGCTTGCAGCCGGGGCTGCAGCCGGCCGAGCTGCCTGTGCACGCGCGGATGCCCGTGAAAAAGCCCAACGTCGAGAACCCGAAGTCCTGCTGGCCGATGCAGGCGCCGCCTGCGAGCGCGTTGCTCGCGAGCGCCGGCAAGATGCCCTTGAGCTTTCCGAAGCCCGCGGGGGTGACGCGAATCTGCGCGCCGCCTTCTACAGTCTGGTTCACCGGTACACCGCCTGCGGGCAATGCCCCGGCAGAGCCGCATCCTGCGCAGCCACCAAAACCGCCGCCGCACGCGCCCAAGGCGAATACGAACAGCAACGAAACAACGGCATTTAGACGAATTGAGCGAACGAACACGGCGGGCCTCCCCATCGAGAGGCGGACGAACGCTCCCTCGATCGAGAGGACACATACCAGATGATAGTTTTGGAAAGGAAGTGCATTTGTTACGTAGGGTCGCGTCAAACCTGGACTTTTGTGAGCTAGCACCCAGTGCATACAAATGTGGGCAGGGATCCAGCCACTTGACAGGTCAGGGCCTGCGCGGCTATTAGTCCGCGCGTCTCAAGGGTCCGTAGCTCAGTTGGATAGAGCGCCGGGCTTCGAACCCGTAGGTCGGGCGTTCGAGTCGCCCCGGACTCACTGACAACAGAAGACGTTTTAGTTTCCAGCCGGGGGCGTAGCTCAATGGTAGAGCATCGGACTCTTAATCCGCTGGTTGACGGTTCGAGTCCGTCCGCCCTCACCCGATAGAAACAGACATCGCCGATTCCTCAACTGGATCGGCGATTTCTCGTTCCGGTCCGATGACGCCAACTCTTGGGGGGCCGATCACCGAACGCGCTCGTGCCAGTACCCTGGTCGGCGATGCATGTGGGCGACGGCATCGACGCGGATCGTTTCGCCGATCACGCGATACGCCAGGACGAATGGAAAACCACGCACGATGCGTCGGCAGATCGGAGCGAACGCCTGGGAACATCGGACCGACTCCCGGGAAGGCGCCGATCAGCTTCGCGGTTCGTTCGACGGCCGCGTAGAACCGCACCCCACGGCCCGGTCGTTCCAGCTCGTAGCGATCGGCGGCAGCGTCAAGCTCGGCACGTGCAGCGGGCGCGAACTCGACGGTGCTCACGATCTTTTTTGAAGTCGTGCGCGGCCCTCGGCGAACACGGTCTCGGCAGGAATGCCGGGCGCGTTCTCATCGACACGGCGCTCGATCTCGCTGGCCCACGCGGCAGCCACCGCAGCTTGGTCCTCGGTCTCGGGCTCTTGCTCCAAGCTGAGGAGAAGCAGCTCGGCGGCCTCGGATCGGTCGTCGGGCGGCAGCTTCAACAGCTCGTCGACGTGCTTCTTCGCGGGACCGGCCATGTCCCAAGCCTACCCGAGGCCCCGGTAGAGGTCGACGGAGTTGTTCTCGGGACGATCGGGTGACACCGGCGTGGCACTGCGACTTCACCAGGCGGAGTCTTGGCTGCGATGCTACCGGGTTAGGCCCCGACGGCAACCGCACTCGTTTCGGCCCGCCGCGACGACGCTGACGATGAGCGCACGACTCGCACCGAGCGTCTTGAGGGCGCGCACGGTGTCAGCCTGCGTGGTCGGGTTGTAGTTCGCGAGCAGCGCGATGGCTGCGCGGCGCTGTTCGTGGGCCTGGAGTGGCTTCGCATCGATGCGCTCGAGTCCGGTCGGTGTCGCGTGCCACCAGGCGTTCGCGGTGCGATCGACGGCGCTAGCGACCGCAGCCGTTACGGCGTGGGGATCTGAATCTTGGCGCCGCGGATCGTGACAAGCGTCTGCGCGAGGAGCCGACCGTTGAGCGATGCGCCGGTATCGAGCGTCGTTGCCGTCTGCGACAGCACGTTACCCTCGAGATGCGCGCCCGTGTTGGCGACAATTTCACCGCTGACTTGCCAGAAGACATTCTTCGAGAGGGCGCCGCCAGCAAGGAAGACGTTCGTGCCGCTGCTCAGTGTCAGGTTCTGCGCGATCTGGAAGATCCAGACGTCAGTCGAGCTTCCGCTCAACGTGATGTTCGTCGGGATGACCAGCCCGCTGCTCCACTTGTAGACGCCCGGAGCAAGCGTGACGGTACCGATCATGCCGGCGCCGAGCTCGGTGACGTCGGGCGCGCGTGCCGCGGCGGCGGTGAACGCCGTCTCCATGTCACTGACCGCCGTGATCAATTTTGTGTGCGTGGGCTCGGCATAGTTCGCCGCGTACACCTTGCCAATGACCTGCGGGGTGGTCGAGAACTCGGTCGAGCCATCCAGCGTCAGTGGAAGGCCCGTGATCGCGGTTGCCGTGATCGGGCTCACCCCGATGTCTCCCGTGATCATCGATGTCGGCACGTTGGTGATGCCGCT
>JAYVWH010000955.1:0-4909 GCA_043786265.1 Kofleriaceae bacterium
GGTGCAGCGCGGGATACGCGAGCGCGATCTTCGACAGGAAGTCGGTGATGTGCGTGGCCTCGGTGGTCTCGCCCTTGAGGAACTTGAGGCGCGCGGGGACGTTGAACAGGAGGTCGGCAACCTCGACCGTGGTCCCGACCGGGGCGCCGACCTCGGTCACGCCGATCAGACGACCGCCCTCGATCTGCACCCGGGTCGCTGCGAGATCATCTTGCTGGCGTGTGGTCAGGGTCACGCGCGCGACGCTGGCAATCGACGGCAGGGCCTCACCGCGAAATCCCATCGTCGCGAGCCCCCACAGCTCGTCGACCGCGCGCAGCTTGGACGTGGCGTGGCGCTCGAACGCGAGGAGCGCATCACGCGGCGACATCCCCGCGCCGTCATCGACGACCCGGATCAGCGCACGGCCACCCGCCTGGGTCTCGACCGAGATCGTTTTGGCCCCCGCGTCGATCGCGTTATCGACCAGCTCCTTGACCACGCTGGCCGGCCGCTCGATGACCTCGCCGGCCGCGATCTGGTCGATCACATGGGCCGGCAAGACCGCGATCGCAAGGGCAGGCTTTGCCGGCCCGCGCAGCGGCGCCGCAGGCGGCGCGGAGTCGATCGACCTGTCCACGGAACCGGGCGTACCATGCCCCCCTGATCACCACCCCCGACGCGCACCGAACGGGGTTGGCGGGAGCGTCTCCCCGTGGGATAAGTCCCATCATGTCGAGCACGTCCAGGCCAGGCTGCCGCGTCGTCGCGGTGACCGGGGCATGCACGTTCCTGGGCACCGAGCTCCTCCGCCGGCTGGAGGAGGACCCGCGCTACGATCGCGTCCTCGCGCTCGATATCCGGCCGCCCGCAGTCCACGGCGCCAAGATCGAGTTCATCAAGCTCGACCTGACCCAGCCCACGGTCGATGGCGACCTCGCGACGCTGCTGAGCAATCGCCAGGTCGACACGTTCGTCCACGGCGCGTTCCTCTCGCATCCGACCCACGCGGCCGAGTGGGCACACGAGCTCGAGGACGTCGGCACGATGCACGTGCTCAATGCATGTGCGGGCGTCGAGCCGCGCCGGCTCGTCATGATCTCCACGACGCTGGTCTACGGCGCACACGCGAAGAATCCGAACTTCCTCCTCGAGAGTGCGGAGCTGCGCGGGCACCGTGACTCGCGCTTCGTCAACGACAAGGTGCGCGCCGAGAAGCAGGTGCAGCGGTTCGCGAACGAGCATCCCAATGTCGAGGTCTGCATCCTGCGCTTCGCGCCGACCCTGGGCCCGAGCGTGTCCAACATGTACACGCGGTTCTTCTCGCGCCCGGTCGCGCCCGTGATGATGGGCCACGATCCGCTGATGCAGTTCGTGCACGAGCAGGACGCGGCGAACGCGCTGCAGAAGGCCGTCGAGTCGCACGCCACGGGCGCATTCAACATCGTCGGCAAGGGGGTGTTGCCGTACACCACCGTGCTCGCGCTGCTGGGCCGGGTCCCCGTGCCGATGCCACAGCTCGTCGCGCGCCAGGTCAGCAAGCTGCTGTGGGCCACACAGCTCGTCGGCTCACCGCCTTCGTTCCTCGATTTCCTGCTGTACCTGTGCGTCGCCGATGGCGCCAAGGCGAAGTCGAAGCTTGGCTTCTCGCCGCGGCTGTCGATCAAGCGGACGATCCTCGACTTCCTCGGCGTTGCACCCGAAGACGGCGCGACCGACATCGCGCGGGCCCAGGCATAACGATGACCGACGAACCACCTGACGACACCGACGAGGAATGGTACGGCGACGCCGACCCGCGCCCGCCCGAAGCTGCGACGTCGTGGGCCGACCGTCCTGGCTACATGGACCTCGGCGCCGAGGCCGCGGTCGCAGCCGAGATGGCTGGCAGCACGGTCCCGAGCGACTACCGCATGGGCGAAGCCGAGCTGCGGGAGCTCGAGCGTCGCGTCGAGCAGCAGAGCACCCCGGTGTGGATCGACATCCGCAAGCATCTACCGCTCGAAGCGGTCTGGCGCCGCTGGCGTCAGCTCGCGATGTGGGGACGCAGTGACGTCGTCGACGACTTCGGTCGCGACCCGCGTGCGACCGCGCGCTGGGAGTGGCTGTTCGAGTTCCTCTACTCGCGCTGGTTCCGCGTCCAGGCGACGGGCCTCGACAACATCCCCGCGCAAGGCCGCGCGCTGCTCGTCGCGAATCACGCCGGCACGCTGCCCTACGACAGCGCGATGGTCATGCACGCCGTGCGGCGCGACCATCCCGCACGCCGCGACGTGCGCCCGCTCGTCGAGGACACGGTGTTTCACCTGCCATTCCTCGGGCCGATCATGAATCGCATCGGCGGCGTGCGTGCTGACCCGGCGAATGCAGAGCGTCTGCTCGAGAGGGACGAGCTCGTCGCCGTGTTTCCCGAGGGGGAAAAGGGCATGGGCAAGCTATGGAAGGATCGCTATCGCCTGCAGCGGTTCGGGCGTGGCGGCTTCGTCAAGCTCGCGCTGCGTACGGGCTCGCCGATCATCCCCGTCGCCGTGGTCGGTGCCGAGGAAGCCGCACCGATGCTCGGCAAGGTGACGTGGTTTGCCAAGAACATTGGCATCCCGTGGATCCCGGTCACGCCGACCTTCCCGTGGCTCGGCCCCGCGGGCCTCTTGCCGCTGCCGAGCAAGTGGTTCGTGCAGTTCGGCAAACCGATCGATCTCGGAAGCGCGCACGGTCCGGCCGCGGCCGAGGATCGGCTGCTGGTCAACCGGCTGGCCGATCAGATCCGCACCCAGATCCAGGACATGATCGAGGGCCTGCTCGGCAAGCGACGCTCGCCCGTGCTGTCCGCCTTCTTCGGGTGAACCGTTGAACCCGATCCTCGATCACGAGCTCGGGCTGCTCTACGCGCGCGCGCTGGTGGCAATCGCGCGCGCCGACCACGAGATCGAGGTCGAAGAAGGCGAGGTCCTCGCCCAGCGCATCGCCGAACGCTGCCCGAGCCCGCTGCGCATCGAAGATCTGCTCCTCGAGCTAGCGCTGTCGCCCGAACAGCTGGTGCAGATGCTCGCGGATCGAGACGGACCGTTCCGCAGCACCCAGGTGTCCCCGCGAGAGCTGGGCGCGTGGCTGGTCGATGACGGCGTCGCGATCATGCTCGCGAAGGGACATGCGACCGAGACCGAGGCCGATCGCCTGTGGCGCTTCGCGGAGGCCCTCGGGCTCACCAGCGACGAGTTCAGGGTCCTGACCCGGGCCGTTGCACCGTGGTTCACGACGTCGGACACCCCCTAGATCGCGTGACATTTCCGACGAGGAAACCGAGGGAAGATCTTCTACGGCGGACTCGTATCCCGCACGCGAAGCCGTCTTGGTTGAACGTCCAGATCCGCGTGTTAGTGTGAACCCGATGCCGGCGGCATATGCGACCGAGCTAGAGCGACTGCTCGAGCACGCGCGAGAGTTGCTTGGCGCGGGTGACGACACGGTGCTCGCCGATGCGAACCTGGCCGTCAATCACGCGCTCCAGCTCACACCCGACTGTGTCGACGGCTGGCTCCTCAAGGCGCAGATCGCATCGGCCACGGGTGATGACCTCGCCGCTCTCGCCTCCGTCGAGATGGCACTGCATCGTGCACCGCATCGCGCCGAAGCGCTGTACTGGCGTGGGGCCGTGCTCGGTGACCTCGGCCGGCATCGCGAGGCGATCCGCTCGATCGAAGCGGCGCTGCGTGTGATCGCCGATACCGATCACTGGCTGCTCGAAGATCTGTTCTACGAGAAGGTCACGATCCTCGATGCGCTCGGGCTGCACGATGCGGCCGTGACGGCGTGCGAGGCCGGCCTCGATCGCTGCCCGGGTTCGCCGCTGCTGCGTGCGGCGCTGATCCCCGCCGAGCGATCCCGCGTGCGCAGCTCGCTCAAAGTCCTCCGCGGCGGCGCACTCTGAGCGATGCGCGCGGCCGTCACGGTCGTCCTCGTTAGTTTCGCCGCGGCTTGCTGGAGGGAGGGTCCGAGTGCGGCACCGCCGCCGCTGCGTTCGGATCGTCGAGCTCGACGACCCCGATCAGTGGCGCATCGTGAGCGTGATCGTTGGAAATCTCCGTACGGGGCGGACGACGATGACGATGAAGATTGGTCAGATGCGCTCACTTCTCGCGTCCGCGACTTGCCCGTGATCGGGGGCTGCGCGAAGGTCGCGGCATGCACAAGATGATGACGTCGGTGGCCCTCGCGGCCTGCCTGTTGGTGGTGGGTGGATGCTCGAAGAAGCAGGAGGCGGGGACGGCGCAGAAGCCTGCCGAAGGCGTCGCGGCGACACCACCTCCCCCGCCGCCCGTGGTTGCGGCCACGCCGCTCGTCGGGACAGGCATCGCCGACAAGTACAAGGCGTGCGTAGCGATGATCGGCGACGGCAAGCTCGATGACTTCCGCAAGGACTGCATCGACGACAGCTTCCAGGCCCATGACTATGGTGATGACTCGACGCACAAAGCGGACGAGCTCGTCGGCTGGTTCAAGTCGATGAAGGCCGCGATGCCCGACTTCAAGATGGCTCCGCAGGTCGTGATGATCAGCGGCCGCAATATCCTCGCCGTCGAGCTCCTCACGGGCACGCACACGGGGACGCTGAAATCACCGATGGGCAACATGCCCGCGACGAACAAGAAGATCGGCATGCTGATGTTCCATCGCATCGCCCTCAACGACGCGAACAAGGCGACCGAGGAGTGGGCGTACTCCGACCCGGCGACGATGATGGGTCAGCTCGGCATGGCGCCCAAGGATGCAATGCCGACGCGGCCCGCGCTCGACAAGGGCATCGATGGCGCACCGATCGTGGTCGTCACGGCGGATGACGCCAAGGAGAAGGCGAACCTCGAAGGCGGCAAGAAGGCCGTCGACGCGATCAACGCCGGCAAGTTTGCCGACGCGATGGCATCGATGACGC
>JAYVWH010000956.1:0-7790 GCA_043786265.1 Kofleriaceae bacterium
GACTGCGGGGTGGATCCGTTGAGCGTGGTCGGGGTCGAACCAGAGGTCGGAGTCGTCGCGGGCGCAGGGGTGGCATCCGGCTTGTCGGTCTTCTCGGTCTTGTCGGTAGCCGCGGGCGTCGTCTTCTTGGCGCCGGCCTTGCCGCCCTTCTTCTTCGGTCCGCCGGCGAGAGCCACGGCGGGAACGAGCAGCGCGATCAAGATCCCTCTAATCATCGACGTTCCCCCCAAAGAGAGTGACACGCAGTCAGTTACCGAGCGGCAGAAACAGCGACAACCCCGCGGTCACGGTGCTGTCATTGACGAGGAACCGCTCTTCGAGCAGGTCCTGTCGGAATGTGCGGTTGCGGGCGTCGATCCGGAACGCCCAGGACTGGCCCATGAACAGGCGCATGCCGAAACCGACGATGCCGGCGGCGCCGCGGCTGGTCTTGGAGTCGATCACGCCGACGCCGATGTCAGCGTGGAGGTCGAAGTGAACGATCGAACCGCCGAGTCGGAGCTTGCCGTACACGGGGCTCCAGATCAGGAGCGACTCGGCGAAGATCATCCGCGCGTAGGTGTCGGTCAGCACGACGCCGCGGCGGTCCTCGAGCGCGCGAATGATGTCGGCGTTCGCGTGGGTCCACCAGCCCGCGAACTCGACCGCAGTCTCGTCGGTCATGTGAAACGTGTACGAGCCGCCGACGATGTACGTCGCGGACAATAAATCGCTGGCGTAGTAGCCGCCCGCCGCCGTGATCTCGTGGCGGTGTTGCTTCACGAACAGGCGGTCAACCGCCCCGCGTCGCTTGCGCTTGATCGCGAGCCGATCAGCGATCTCCTGATCGATGCAGATCTCGGTCGTGCGGGTCTCGTGCGCCTCCTTGGATTTCTTCTCGGCGTGCGCACGCGAGGGGCCAAGCACCGTGACCACCGTGACAAGAGCGGCAATGAGGACGGCGCGCTTCATAGTCCTGTCGGGATCCAGATCGAGATGCCGGCGGTCGCGATCAGGTTGTTGGTGAAGCGCGTCTCCGCGGCCACTTCCTGCACGGCCATCAGGTCGCGTACGGAGAACCGGAGCGTCAGGAGCTTCGTCGCGAACATGTCGATCGCGAAGCCCGCGTCGAACGAGAGGCCCTGCACGGCCTCGTGGATCATCCGTCCGCCACCGGCGAACAGCATGATGTCGGAGTGGACGATGCCGCCGCCCATCTTGAGCTTGGCGTGGATCGGCGCCCAGATCAGGTTGCCGAGCGCGACGTAGGCGAGGCCCGGCTCGAACCGGTTGTCGTTGAAGAACTGTGCGAGCGGCGTGTCGAGATCGAGCGTGAGCGGCGTGACGTCAAACTCGCCGGCGATGCCGAAGTCCTCGGTGAAGAAGAACCCGAGCGAGCCGCCCGCGATCCAGCTCGACGAGGTGAGGTCGCCGCCGTACAGCCCGCCGTGCATGACGAGGTTGACCTTGCGACGCTTGAGGAAATCCTTCTTCTGCACGCCGCGCGGCTTGAGCTCCGCACCGAGCTGGCCCGCAAGCGTCTGGTCGAGGCACGAGGGCAGGGGAGCATCGCTCGGCTTGGCCGGTGCGGGGGCGTCAGCCTGTGCAGCCTCCGCCGCGCCCGCGAGCGCCGTCTGCGCTGGCGCATGGGCGGGCGCAGGTTGCGCATGCGCAATCGTGCACAGCGCTATCGCGGCGAGCACGCTACCCCCGAGGCTTCGCAGCACCACCTGGGAGCATCACCCGCCGCGCGATCAGACACAACAAGTCGAGGCCGCGAAGCAGCTTAGCGATCGGGCGGGCGATCAGGCGACACGAACGGGCGTGGTACGATTCCCCTGATGGATCACTTGACCGGGACTCGGATCCGTCGCGAAGCGACGCCCGCGACCGTCAACCTCCGTCGCTGCAAGCTCGTCGTCGTCAAGGGTGCCCAGCGCGGGACCGAGTTCGTGATCGCCGGGGACGTGATCCGGATCGGCAAGGCACCGGAGAACGATCTCGTGCTCGCCGACGAGACCGTGTCGCGCGTCCACTTCGAGATCGTCCGCGACGCGAAGGGCTACCTGGTGCGCGATCTCAAGAGCACGAACGGGACCTTCCTCGACAGTGCCGAGGTCAAGGAGGCCTATCTACGTGCGGGCTCGGTGATCGCCATCGGCGCCACCGAGATCAAGTTCACCCCGTTCGAGGAGCGCATCGAGATCCTGCCGAGCGAGAAGGAAGCGCTCGGTGAGATGGTCGGCAAGTCGTCCGCGATGCGGGAGATCTTCGGCTTGATCGAGCGCATCGCGCCGACGGATGCGACCGTGCTCATCGAAGGCGAGACCGGGACCGGCAAGGACATGGTCGCGCGCACGCTCCACCAGCTATCGCCGCGCGCCAACAAGCCGTTCGTCGTGGTCGACTGCGGTGCGGTCGCGGGGACGTTGATCGAATCGGAGCTGTTTGGCCACGAGAAGGGTGCGTTCACAGGTGCCGTCGCGGCGCGCCAGGGCGCGTTCGAGCTCGCCTCGGGTGGCACGGTGTTCCTCGACGAGCTCGGCGAGCTCTCGCTCGATCTGCAGCCCAAGCTCCTGCGCGTGCTCGAGCAGCGCGAGTTCCGGCGCGTCGGAGGGCAGAAGACGCTCAAGGTCGACCTGCGCGTGATCGCGGCGACCCGCAAGGATCTGCGATCCGAGGTCGAGAAGGGCAAGTTCCGCGAGGATCTCTACTTCCGCCTCAACGTGGTGCCGATCACCGCGCCGTCGCTGCGCGAGCGGCGCGAGGACATCCCGCTCCTCATCGACGCGATGCTCGGCAAGCTCGCGCCCGAAGGTGGCATCGTGCTCTCGGATGCGACGCGGGCCGCGCTGATGGCACATGATTGGCCGGGCAACGTGCGCGAGCTGCGTAACGTCATCGAGCGTGCGCTCGCCCTTGGTGCAGACCCGGGCATGCTCGTCGCGCCGCTCGGTGCCGATCCGACGGGCTCTGCCAAGGGCGTACAGCTCCGCGATGCTCTCGAGTTCGAGGCCGGCGTCTCGTTCCGCGACACCAAGGAGAAGTGGAACGAGCTGTTCGAGCGGCGCTACCTCGCGTGGTTGATCAAGCGGGCCGACGGGAACATCTCCAAGGCCGCGCGTGATGCCGACATGGATCGGAAGTATCTGCACAAGCTCCTGCGCAAGTACGGCATCACCGTCCAGGGTGCCGATGAAGACGAAAATTAGCGCTCACCTCGGTACGAGTCGCGAGATCGTATACGTCCGCCGCGCGGACGTGTAGCGCAGGCCAGCCGCCCGACGCGCGATCACCGATCACAGCGTAACGAATTCGGTGGCTTCGGCGCTGTGGGTCTGCGACTCACAGCGAGCTTGGAGACCTGACGCCGTGGCGCGACCGTCGGTCTCGACGCAGCTTTACGGAGCGGTGCGAGTGGCGAGACGCGAGATGTAGCGCGACGCGGTCTGGCGCTTCACGATGCCCTTCGTGACGGCGCTGTCGATGATCGACGTGGCCTTCTTCACGAGCGCGGCAGCCTCGGCCGACTTGGTGTCGACCGCTGCACGGGCCGCCTTCACGGCGGTGCGCAGCGAACCCATCGCGGCGCGGTTACGCGCGCGATTCTTGATCATCTTGCGATTCTGCTTCTGAGCGGACGCGATGTTGGCCACGGCTGTTCCTGTTCCAGATTTCGGTGAACGAGGCGTTTACCCCGTCTCGTCGGACGGTGTCAAGGGCCCGGAATTGAGTCCACTTCGCCAGAAAGACCGCGGGAGTACACGTACTCTTCTGTGGATAAGTTGCGGACCACTTGGCGAGGCTGACGTTCATCCTACCGAGATCGCTTCGACTCGATCTTGGCTGCACAAAAAAGCATCACTTTGTACGGCGCGGGCGGCTACTCGAGTGGTCACTGCCGCTCGGATTTCTTCGCGTCATTCCACAGCGCGTCCATCTCGTCGAGGTTCGACTCTGAAGGCGTCTTGCCGCGCTCGGCGAGGCGATCCTCGATGAACTCGAACCGCTTCTCGAATCGCGCGGTCGCGTCGAGGAGCGCATTTTCGGCATCGACGCCAACCTTCCGACTGAGGTTCACGACGGCGAGCAACAGGTCACCAATCTCGGCGTGCACGTGCGCGAAGTCCTGCTCTCCGATCGCCTCGTGGACCTCGCGGACCTCCTCCTCGACCTTCGCGAACGAGCCCTCCCAGCCAGGCCAGTCAAAGCCGACCTTGCGGACCCGGCTGCCGATCTTCTGAGCGCGAACGAGGGCAGGGCCGTGCGGGATGCCCTCGAGCACCCGCTTGGGCTTGTCAGACGCGTCTGGCGTGCCGGCCTTCTCCGCCGCCTTGATCTGGTCCCACTGCGCGAGGACCTTGTCGGACGTATCGACGCCCTCGACCTTCGCGAACACATGCGGGTGGCGGCGGATCAGCTTCTCCGAGATGCTCGCGACCACCGCGTCGATGTCGAACTTGCCCTGGTCCCGGCGCAGCGCCGCCTGAAACACGATCTGCATCAACAAATCCCCGAGCTCCTCGCAGTGATCGGGGGCGTTGTCGCGAACCAGGGCGTCGAGGACCTCATATGTCTCCTCGACGAGGAACGGCCGCAGCGTCTCGAGCGTCTGCTCGCGGTCCCACGGGCACCCGGTCGGTGCGAGCAGCCGGTCCATGATGTCGACGAGGCCTGCAAGCGACTCTCCAGGCTTCATGCGTCCTTGGCGGGTGTGGGTTCGGTCGTCGCGGCCGGCTCGGTGCGGGCGCGCTCGCTGGCCTCGCGGCCGTTGTCGCCGCCGCCGCGCTTGTCGGAGTCGCCAGTCTGGCCCTCCTTGCGCTCGAACCGGTCGCGGTCGCGTGCGTCGTAGGCGCGGATCAGTGCGGCGACGAGCGGGTGGCGCACGACGTCAACGTCGGTGAACCGCACCGTGCCGATGCCGCGAATGTCGCTGACAAGCTCGAGCGCATCGCGAAGTCCGCTGCGCTGGCCACGCGGCAAGTCCGTCTGCGTGACGTCGCCGGTGATGACGAGCTTGGAGTCAAAGCCCATGCGCGTCAGGAACATCTTCATCTGCTCGGGCGACGTGTTCTGCGCCTCGTCGAGAATGACGAACGAGCTAGCCAAAGTTCTACCGCGCATGAATGCGAGCGGCGCGATCTCGATTGTTTTGTCGGCGAGGAAGCGCTCGAGGCGCTCGGGATCGAGCATGTCGTGAAGCGCGTCGTACAGCGGGCGCAGATACGGATCGATCTTCTCCTCGAGCGTGCCGGGCAGAAAGCCGAGCTTCTCGCCGGCCTCGAGGGCAGGGCGGGTGAGGATGATGCGCTTGACCTGCTTGTCGAGCAGCGCGCGCACGGCGATCGCGACGGCCAGATACGTCTTGCCAGTGCCAGCGGGGCCGACCGCGAACACGATGTCGTTCGAGCGGACGAGGTCGACGTACTGCTTCTGCGCGGCTCCCTTGGGCGCGATCGGCCGGCCGGCCCGCGGGGTCAGGATCGTGTCGCCGAACACGCTCTGGATCGAGACGTCGCCGCCTTGAACGAGCTTGACCGCACGGACGACGTCGTCCGAGGACAGAGGCTTGCCCGCCAGCGCCATGTCGTAGAGCTGCTCGAGCGCGTCCCGGGCGAGCGTGACGGCTGCCTCCTCGCCCTCGATCGTGACCTCGTTACCGCGCAGGTGGACCTGGGCGCCACTGGTCCGCTCGACGAGCTTGAGGCGGCTGTTGTTGCTGCCGCACAGCTGCTGCAGCGCCTCGGGGTTGTCGAATGCGAGCTTCTCGCGCTTGATGATTTTCGGTTGGGTCACGATGGGGCACGGAGGTCCCACAGGCGATCCGACGGCCCGCGGGACGCCCCGTATAGCACCCGGAATCACCAAAACCCACGCCCGACGCTGTAGACTGGAAGGCCAATGGTGGTGACCAGTCCAGACGACCTGGTCAACGCGGTCACGCGTGACCGACGTATGTCCGGGTACCGCGTGCGCCGGCAGGGCGATGGCTGGATCGAGCTCGAGGTCGTCGCCCAGCGGACGCGCAACCCGGTGCTGCTGGTGCTGGCGTGGCCCGAGGTCTGGAAAGACCAGGCCGCGCTGCAGCCTCACCTCATCCGCGCACGCTCGGGCAACTACGGTCTGGTGTTCGTGGGCACCGATGAGGAGCTCGAGGATGCAAAGCTCGACTCGGCGCCGAGCGATTCGGATCTGACTGCGCTGCATGCGCCGATCGGCCTCGCGCGGATGCTTCTGCTGCTGCGAACCCGCGCCGATGCGATCGGGATGCGGATGCAGGCCGCGACACTGGAGCTGGAGCTCGAGCGATCGCGCCACGAAAACGACATGCTGATCTCGATCGGCAGGGCGCTGTCGCAGGAGCGCGACAGCCAGTCGCTGCTCGCGATCATCCTGCGCCGCGCCTGCGAGGTCACCAATGCCGATGGCGGCTCGGTGTACATCGTCGAAGGTCACGACGAGGATGTGTCGAAGCGGACGCTCCGCTTCGCGGTGTCGCAAAACGATTCGCGCAACGTGCAGTCGGCGGGCTTCACGATGCCCATCTCATCGTCGTCGATCGTCGGTACGTGCGTGCTGTCGGGCGATCGCATCAACGTCCCCGACCTCTACGCTCTCGACGAGCCGGGCGCCGGTAACAACCCGTGGGGCTTCGTTCACGACCGCAGCTTCGACGACAAGTATCTTTACCAGACGCGGTCGGTTCTCTCCGTGCCGATGATCTCGGCACGAGCGGAAGTGATCGGCGTCATCCAGCTGATCAACAAGCGCGCGAAGGGCTGGATCACGCTCGACCTGCCGTCGGACTTCGAGGACGGCGTCGTGGCGTTCGATGACGTCTCCGAGGCGTACGTCGCGGCTTTGTCGTCGCAGGCCGGTATCGCGCTCGAGAACGTCCTCCTCTACGAGGAGGTCAAGACCCTGTTCGACAGCTTCGTCAAAGCCGCCGTCACCGCGATCGAGTCGCGCGATCCGACCACGTCCGGTCACAGCGAGCGCGTCGCCGATCTCACCGTCGGTCTCGCTCGCGCAGTAAACCGCGCCGAGAGTGGCCACTACCGCGAGGTTCGGTTCTCGCGCGACGACCTCACGCAGATCCAGTACGCGGCGCTGCTGCACGACTTCGGCAAGGTCGGCGTGCGCGAGCACATCCTCGTCAAAGCCAAGAAGCTTTACGAGCACGAGCGCGAGCTGATCCAGCAGCGCTTCCAGCTGATCAAGCGCGGCTACAAGATCGAGGCGCTCGAGTCCAAGGTCCGCTACCTCACCGAAGCGTCGCGTGAACAAGTCGCCGCGGAGCTCAACTCTGTCGACGGCAACATGATCGCCAAGCTCGAGGAGCTCGATAACGTCATCAAGTTCATCCTCGCTGCCAACGAGCCCACCGTCCTCGATCAAGGCGGCTTCGAGCGCATCGGTGAGCTGTCCGGCATGATGTACCGCGACGAGAACAGCTCATCGCTCCCGTACCTCACGCATGACGAAGCGACCTGCCTGCAGATTCGCCGCGGTTCGCTGACCGAGACCGAGCGTCTCGAGATCAACAGCCACGTCGTTCACACCTACAACTTCCTCGTCCGCATCCCGTGGAGCCGCACCCTGCGCGACATCCCCGAGATCGCGGGCGCGCACCACGAGAAGCTCGACGGGTCGGGTTACCCCAACAAGCTCAAGGGCGACCAGATTCCGATCCCCGCGCGCATGATGGCGATCAGCGACATCTACGATGCGCTCACCGCGTCGGACCGCCCGTACAAAAAGGCGATGCCGCCCGAGAAGGCCCTCGACATCCTGATGAGCGAGGTCAAGCG
>JAYVWH010000957.1:0-1777 GCA_043786265.1 Kofleriaceae bacterium
CGCGCCATAGACCGCGATGCGGCTCGTGCGCACACCTGGACGCGGCACGGACGATGCAATTTTATCGGTCATGACAAATGCACTCATCAAGTCTCCACGAAACCAGGAAACCGGTGCAATGGGCTATGCGCTTGCGTGGCTGCTCGGGATCCCAATTCCCATTTTGCTGATCGTCTTCCTCGTCCGCGGCTGCAACTAAGGTTTCGCGCCGTTCGTGATCCAGAGGAGAAACAGCTTGTAGTCGGCGTCGTTGACGTCGATGAAAGTGGCGTTGGGATGGTCCTGGGTTGCTGGCGCGACCTCGTATAACGGGCGAACGAGCAGCAACGACGCGGCTGGTGTTGTCACGTTGATCACGCCCGGGCGGGCGGTGATGTTCGCGAGCACGGTGGCCGCGGGCTCGTCGTATTTCAGCACTGAAGCGGGGCCGGTCAGCGTGTGGCAGTTGGCGCAACCAAGGCCGCCCTGACCGGCCCGCTGCAGCTGTGGATAGATGTGCGTCGCGAACGACGGGTCGGTGATGACGGCTCCGCCTGCGCCGCCACCGCCCGACAAGGCGAGCGTGACGCCATCCGCGGCCGTCGCGACCGTCGTCGTGTTCGTTTGTGTGCCGCCGCCGTTGTTCGCATACGTGACCGATAGCGTGTGTGAGCCGGGGGGGACGTCGAGGAAACCGACGCGCACGCGACCTTGGAACGTCGCGGTCATCGTTGCCGTCATGTCGAGGCTACCGGCGGCGTTGAACAGGTACGGACCCTTCACACCCGTGATCG
This sequence comes from Kofleriaceae bacterium, assembly GCA_043786265.1. GTDB lineage: Bacteria > Myxococcota_A > Polyangia > Haliangiales > Haliangiaceae > JABFXX01. The sequence goes on from JAYVWH010000957.1 coordinate 774, forward strand.
GGTTGTTCGCCGCGTCGAGAAGCTTGACGTCAGTCAGTGGGATGCCGTCGAGGGGCTGGTTGTTGTTGCGTCGAAGCTCCGCGACGACGAATGCACTACCGGCAACGGCGGTCGCGCCCACGGCCGTGTACTGGTTCGTGACGTCCTGTGCCGTTGCCGCGTACAGGTTCTGCGTGACAGACGCGTCGGCGATCGTGATCGGCATGTTGCGCGTCGGGCGATAGCCGATCTTGGTCGCGACGACGAATACCTTGCTACCGATGGCGACCTCGAACATGTACGCGCCGCCGGCGGCGCTGTTCGTCATCTTCTCGGGCGCAAGCCCGTCGGTCGCGAGCCCGACGTCCGGGATATTCACGTTCCCGAAGTAGTCGACGACCTTGCCGGTCAGTTGCAGTGCAACGACATCGGGCGCGGCATCGACCTCGACGGCCGCGTCGGGATCCATCTTGTTCGTGGGTGCCGACCCCGGGCATCCGGCCAGGCTTGCCAGCGTCAAAAAGCTAAGAGTGATGCGCATAGTCCCGCTCCCCGCGACGTAGGTCATCAACGACCATGCCAGGGTAACACTCGTAAATCCAAATCCTTGCGACGCCCGTCACTGGGACTGAATCCCCCACGGTGGGAGCGGACCCCTCAGGCGCATTGCCACGATCAGACCGGTCATCTAAGGTGCGCCATGCTCGAGGAACCCCTTCGAGAGGCCCTCACCTTCGACGACGTTCTGCTCGTTCCGGCGTTCAGCGAGGTGATCCCGCGCGATGTCGACGTCGCGACGCGCCTCACACCACTGATCCCGCTGCGCATGCCGCTTGTCAGCTCTGCGATGGACACCGTCACCGAGTCTGCGACGGCGATCCGCATGGCGCGCGAAGGTGGCATCGGCTTCATCCACAAAAACCTGTCGATCGAGGATCAGGCTCGCGAGGTCCACCGGGTCAAGAAGGCCCAGTCCGGCATCGTCGTCGATCCGCTCACCATCGCGCCGTCGCGTACGCTCGCCG
>JAYVWH010000958.1:0-4808 GCA_043786265.1 Kofleriaceae bacterium
CGATGCCAGCTCCGCCAGCGGTAGCGACGTCAGCCTCAAGATGCCGTACATGGAGCTCGGCTATCGCCGCGGCCTCATCAAGAAGGTCGAGGTCGGTGCGAAAGTCACGATCCCCGGCACTGCCGGTCTCGATGCGAAGTACGAGCTGCTCAACGATGGCAAGTTCGCCGTCGCCGCCGGCGCGGGCATGGGCTACCTCAAGCTGACCTCGGGCAGCGATGGCGCCGAGACTTCCACGACGCTGATCGACGCGATCATTCCGGTCTACGCGAGCTATGACCTCTCGAAGTACCTCGCCGTGTACGCATCGCCAAAGTACGTGCTGCGTTACGCCAAGAGCACGGACGAGATGATGCAGAGCTCTAGCGGCATGAACCACCTCGTCGGTGGAACGCTCGGCACCAAGGTCGGCAACGGCACCGGTGTGTTCATGGAAGCGTCGTATCTGAAGTCCGTGTCGTCGGACTTCGACAGCTTCCAGGTAAACGGCTCGATCTTCTTCTAGCCGCTACTCGAACACGACCGTCTTGTTGCCGTGGACGAGGACGCGATCCTCGAGATGCACGCGCAGCGCGACCGCGAGCACGCGCTTCTCGAGGTCACGGCCCTTGCGGGTCAGATCCTCGACGGTGTCGCGGTGCGAGCACTTGACGACCTCTTGCTCGAGAATCGGTCCCTCGTCGAGATCTGACGTCACGTAGTGGCTGGTCGCGCCGATCAGCTTCACACCGCGCTCGAACGCCTGGCGATACGGGCTCGCCCCGATGAATGCGAGTGGTGCACGTTGATGATGCGCATCGGAAAGCGCTCGACGAATGCGGCCGACAGGATCTGCATGTAGCGCGCGAGCACGATCAGCTCGATGTTCGCCGCGCGCAACAGCGCGATCATCTGGGCCTCCTGCTGCGGCTTCGTGTCTGGCGTCACCGGCAGGTGGCGGAATGGGATGTTGAAGTGCGCGGCGCAGTCCGCTGCATCGGGATGATTGGAGACGATCATCGCGATCTCGCACGACGGCAAGTCGCCAGCGCGGTCGCGGACGAGCAGGTCGTAGAGACAGTGCTCGTACTTCGACACGAGGATCGCGACGCGCTTCTTGCGATCTCCGTAAAGGCGGAAGTCGACGCCATATTGCGCGGTCGCTGCGCGAACGCCGGCTTCGAGCGCAGCCCGGTCCGAGGTCAGCTGGCTGAGATCGAAGCGCATGCGCTCGAACAGCATGCCGCCGCCCATATGCTGCTGGGCGTCGATGATGTGAACGCCGTGCTCGTCGAGGAGCTGCGCGAGTGCGGCGTGAACGCCCCGCCGCTCGGGGCCCGCAACCATCAGCGTTCCGATCTCGCCCTCGGTGCGCGCGCTGCGCAGCGACGACTTGCGCACGGCAACCCTGGCGGCGGAAACATCGAGCGGGGCGACGACGGATTCGTCACCCCAGGTGGCGCTCTTGGGACGGGCGATGTTCATGCTCATAGGCACCCTGGTTTGAAGATCTTCTTGCGGCCCTCGAAGTAGAACGGCGTCGAACAATCAAGGCTCGCTGCGGCCGGCCGGGGTGGTGAAGGCACTGCTGCATGCACAGGGCCGGAGCGGGGCGGTGCAGGGCGCACGGTGCGCACGCGTGTGGTCGGCTTCGTCGCAGGAAGCGGTAATTCTGGGTGTGGCGGCGGTGGCTCGTCGACGGGCGGCTCGGATGCAATCAGAGCTGTGCCCGCGGCTACACGGCGCGGCTTTGGTGCAGGCGGAGCTTCTGGTGCGGGCGCGGTGTCATGCACCGGCGAGGCAACGGTGCTGTCGAGGTCGCGTGCGAGGAAGGCGACCGATGCGACGAGCGCCACGAGTAGTGTCGAGAACAGTGCGATCGGGATGCGCGTCCACAAGGGGCGATCGAGTGTTGGCACGACGCCGTCGGGTTCGTTGGCAGTGCTGGGCGCCGGATCGTCCCCCGATTCGCCCCGCACGAGGAGATGGCCGTTACGGCGCCAGCTTGCCTCCTCCTCTGCGAGCACGCGGTCCCGCTCGTCGAGAAAGTTCTTGCCGACAGCGCGCAACCACGCGGCGACATCCGCCGGCGGAGCGAGTGGGACCGCGGCGGCGATCGCCTCCTCCATATCCTGCGCGGTCTGCCAGCGGCGGCGTGCGCTGACATCGAGCGCCTTGCGGATCACAGGCTCGATCGCTTCTAGCTGGCCCCACCGGTAGGCGCCGACGTAAGCGCGGGCTGCGTCGACCGTAGTGCCGGTCGCCGCCGCCGGCCGCAGCCCGTCGTCCTCGATGGCCGCCGCTATTGCACTGGTGATCGACGGAGTGTTGCCCGCCATGATCTCGGCGATCAGCTGCGCATCGCTCTGTGCGTATGCGTGCAGCCGGTGACCGACGATGAGCTCCCACAGCACGACGGCGAGCGAGTAGATGTCACTCTGTCGCTGCGCCTCGCCGCGAATCTGCTCCGGCGAGCTGTAGCCGAGCTTGCCCTTGAACGTGCCCTTGCGCGTGACATGCGCCGACAGCGCGGCCTTCGCGACCCCGAAATCGAGTAGACGTGCCGTGCCGTCCGTCGCGATCAGGACGTTCTGCGGTGACACGTCACGGTGCACGATATCGAGCGGGGTGCCGAGCTCGTCGACGGTCTCGTGCGCCGCATGCAGGCCGGCGAGGACCTGACACGCGATCGCCGCAGCGACCGGCACGGGCACGTGCGCGCGCGTCTCGTAGATCGCGCGCAGCAGGACGCAGAGCGGTACACCATGCACGTACTCCTGCACGAGCATGACCTCGGTTCCGAGCGTGACGACATCGACCACGCTGACGACGTTGCGGTGTTGCACGCGCGACGCGATGCGGGCCTCGTCGAGGAACATCGCAACAAACTCGTTGTCCTCCGCGAGATCGGGGTGCATCCGCTTCGCCGCGACGATGCGCGAGAAGCCAACGTCGCCGATAAGGCGTGCAATGTGAATCGTTGCCATCCCTCCGCGCGCGATCTTGCGATGAAGCAGATAGCGGCCGACGACGACGGGTGGCTCGGTCATGCGATCGTCACCAGCGTCATGTCTGCACCGTTGCACGCGATGTGATGTCGGACGCAAGGGTGCCCAAGGTCCACACGCGCGAGTCTTGCAACGCGCCTTACGAACCAATCCGCAAGAGCACTCACGGCGCGCTCACGGGTGCAAACGGCTGCTATCGGGTCGCGTCTGTTCGTTGGATTACAAAGTGTTTGGGTCTGGATCGTCGGCAGTGGTCTGCAAAACCACCATTCCCCAGTTCAAATCTGGGTGGCTCCTCCAGAGACCTCAGCGGAAACGCTGAGGTCTTGTTGTTTTGAGCGCCGACGTAGACAGATTTGATCCGCCGCCACCCACCCCCGAAACCACCCTTTCATCACCCTTCACGATCGCGAACACGCGCGCGACGGCCTCGCGCTTCTCGTCCTCACCGACGTGGCGGTAGTGGTGAGTCATCGCTTCTGTCGCATGTCCGATGATCGCGCGCACGACCTCGCCGTTCGCTACCCGGCGGAGCTCGTTGTTCGCGGTGTGACGAAGACCGTGTGGCGTCACGCGCCGATCGATCTTGCACGCCGCGAGCGCGTCCTCGAGCACCTTCCGAAGCGGGTGCCCTTTGTAGAGCGTTCCCTTATCGGTCGGGAATACCCAGCCCTCGGTCAGACCCGGATGCTGGGTCGCGACCATCTCCTGCCGGCGTCCACGGAGAACCTCCGCGACCTCCGGCAGCAGCGGAACGACCTTCGCGTTCGGATCGTCGTCGTTACCGGTCTTGGTCGATCCGACAACGCGGCCCTCGTAGTTGCCGCGCTCGACGCGGATCAGACCGCGATTGTCGTCGATGTCCGACCAGCGCAGCGCCGACAGCTCGCCCCAGCGCAGACCAACGAACACGTCGAGCAGCACGGCCGCGTACCACTGCGGCGCATGCTTCTCGATATGCGCGAGGACTACGCGAAGCTCGTCGCGCGTGAGGAAGTTCCCGCGCTTCTCCTCCACCTTCTTCCTGACCTCGCCGATCGGCGCAAGCTTGATCTTGCCGACCTTCCTGCACGCGTCCTCGGCGCCAGCAGCGACGAGGATCGTGCGCAATACGCGGTAATAGCCGCGGATCGTGTACTTCGAATACGCCCACTCCTTCGGCCCCTTGCGTTTGGTCGACTTGCCTTTGCCCGGCGCGTAGCGCTTGGCGCGAAGCTCATCGATCCAGTCGCAGAGGTCCTGCGAGCGAATGTCGTCGACATAGAGGTCGGCAATCTTGGACGTCGCGATGTGGAGATCCCACACCACGGCGATCTTGTCGGCGCTCGATGGCTTGAGCTCCCCCTCGTCGATGCGTCCACGCAGCCACGAGGTCACGAAGTCCCGTAGCCGCTGGCGCGCTGCGGGTTCGTTGTGAAAGCTTACCATCAACTCCTCGCGCAACTCTTCTTGCACCATGCGCGCCTCGGTCAGCGTGCCGTCGATGATGCGTTCCACCGCCTTTCGTTTGCCGGTCCGCGGGCACGTGGCCCGATGTTTGTTCGCTCCCAGCTTCATGATTCCCGGGTACTTCGTCGACGTCCTGGTCATTGGCAACTCCAGACACCGGACGCGACACCAACCGACCGAGCGACTGTGCGCGCATCCGAACGAACGAATCAAGCGTCTCCTTCGTGAACAAGTGCGTACCGCGTGGTCCCGCACCATCCGGCACGATCTCGCCGCGACGCACTGCCGCACGAATCCCACTCGCGCCGCGGTAGCGCAGATAGATCGCTGCATCCGCGCTCGTGAGGTACGAGCGCGTGAAGTTGTCGTTGG